>QQUB01000030.1 GCA_008501835.1 Bacteroidota bacterium | reverse complement strand
GGGATGACCTGAAGAATGAAAAACTGGTGGCCATGGAAACCCAAAAGAAAGAAAACCAGCAAAAGCTTTCCTGAGCTATTGGAATTGGGTTATTGCTTTCGCTGATTTTGGGCTGGGGTATTTTTAATCGCCTCAAAGTTACCCGGGAGCAAAAGTTGATCATAGAAGAGCAAAAGAAAAAAGTCGAGCAGTCTGAAAAATATAAGGAGCAATTCCTCGCTAACATGAGTCATGAAATCCGGACGCCCATGCATGCCATTTCAGGAATGGTCAACATCCTTAAAAGAAATGATCATCCATCATCACAAGACATTTACCTGGATGCGATGAGTAAAAGTTCAGACAACCTCGTGGTGATCCTGAATGATGTGCTGGACTTGTCAAAAATAGAAGCCGGAAAACTGGATATCGAAAGTACCCCGATGGACCCAAGGTCTGTAATTGATAATGTCCTGCAGATATTGAAGTTCAAAGCAGAGGAAAAGGGACTGACGATGAGTGCCAAAGTTGATGATAATGTCCCCCAACTGGTGATGGGTGATCCCGCCAGACTCAACCAGATTCTGATAAACCTGGTGGGAAATGCTATAAAATTTACGGAGAAAGGAAGCGTTTCAATTAATCTTAAAACAGCAGATGACACGCTTGTTTTTAAGGTTGAGGATACGGGTATTGGCATACCCGAAGAAAAACAGGAGCATATTTTTGGTGCATTTGAACAAGCCACTGAATCTACCAACAAATATTATGGTGGTACAGGTTTGGGATTGAACATCACAAGACAATTGGTAGAATTGCAGAAAGGAAGTGTATCGGTGAATAGTGAGCAAGGAAAGGGAAGTACCTTTTCTGTAAGTTTGCCGCTGGTTAAAGCCAAGGCCGAAGCCAAAGGAAGTGAAGTATTGACCGAGGAAAGATTGAATTCTATGTTAGGGTCACTCAAAGGCATTAGAATTTTGCTGGCCGAAGACAATCCATTCAATCAGATGATTGCCCGGGATGACCTGGAATATTACATTGAGGAGGTTACTATCGATGTGGCTGAAAATGGGCAGGAAGCCATTGAAAAATATAAAAGTGAAACCTACGATATTATTTTAATGGATGTGCAAATGCCGGAGGTCAATGGATTTGAAGCTACCAGGGGCATCAGGTCCATAGAGGCTGAAAACAAGATCAAAAAGCCCATACCTATTATCGCTATGACGGCAAGTTTATTGGCCACTGAGATCAACAATTGTTATGAGGCAGGCATGAATAATTATATTCCAAAACCCTACAAGGTCAATGAATTAATCGGTACAATATTTCAGGAACATCAAAAAGATGTTTAATTTCCTTGTATGAATAACAAAATTCTTGACGAAGGTTTCCTGGGCACCAGGAAGGTAACAAACAAAGAAGAAGTAAAACAAGCTTTAAGGGAGGCAGGTATAAACTCCTTTTACGAACACAAAAATGGTAACATTATTGTTAAAAAGGGAGATGCCATTCAACTGGAGATCTATTTTGAAAACGGCTCAGTGGTTATAAAAGAAAAGTTCCCAAGAATCGGCAACTCAGTCCAGGTCGTGGTATCGGGAGTGATACTGGCCATTTTCCTTTTTGTGATCCTCCTCCCCTTCCCCATGCAATGGATTGTGGCTATAATTGGAGGGCAGCTATTCTCCTATTTCTTTTTTAAACCTAAAACCAGAGACCTCAAAAAGAGGATTGAAAGTTATTTGGGGATAAATTATATGACCTAAACATTTGTACTATTTAACCTTACCTTTTGATCCCAGTTGTAAAGCAATTGCAATTTCTCAGGCCATAAAAGATTAACATAAAACACCAATGACCGCTCGCAAACTAATAAAACTAAGCATTCCGGTTTTCCTACTCATTTTTGCCTGGATTTTCTTCATCCCAAGAACCTACGATGTCCTGGCATTTGAAGAAAGAAAGGGCACAGAATATTGGGAATTGAGTACCGGATCTACCATCGGTTACACTAAAATTGAAAGTAGTCCTGAAGAAAAGAAATCACCAATTATTTACCTGCATGGTGGACCAGGCGGAAGGATAAAAGATGAGGTAATTGAAGCTTTACGACCATTATCTGCACTTGGACATGAGCTGTATTTCTACGATCAAATCGGGAGCGGTCATTCAGCAAGACTTGATGATATTAGTAAATATTCAGTGGAAAGACATAAAGCGGATCTACTGGAGATCATTGAAACCATTAAGGCTGAAAAGGTAATCCTCATCGGGCAATCCTGGGGCTGTTTATTGGCTGTTAATTTCTTACAGCACCATTCAGAAAAAGTTGAGCGAATGATTCTTGGAGGTCCGGGCCCGATCCTGCCCATAAACAGGTCGTTAAAAAATGTATCACCTCCAGACAGTTTGAACCTTAAAAACCCTGCATTTACTAATCAGGAAGGCAATAAAAAAGCCAACAACTTGCGAAGCAAACTTATGCTAAGGTGGGCTTATATTCTAAACCGGAAATTAGCTTCCGATAAAGAGGCGGATGACTTTTTCACCTTCCTGAATGGGGAATTGAGTAAATCGACCTTTTGTGATGCCGGTCAGGCCGAAAGATTTAAAGGTGGCGGTGGATATTATTCCCACATTATGACGGTGAAAAGTTTTTATGAGGTAGAAGATAAAAGAGATCGGCTCGGTAAGATCAATACCCCTGTTTTAATCATTAGAGGTCAATGCGATAATCAAAAATGGGGTTATGCAAAGGAATACCTGGATCTGTTACCGAACACCAAATTAGAGATTATTGAAAATACCGGCCACAACCTTGTTGATGGGAATGGAGAAATGTATTTAGAATTGATCGGTGAATTTATTTCCCCTACAAATCATTGAGTTTAATATGTGTAAAATTTACCGCTGTGGAGCGCAGATTTTCGCTGAGTAGTATGTTTTTCTCAGCAAAACTCCCGACCTAATGGTACGGGATGTTCCATCTGCGAGACCTCTGCGTAACTTTGCGGTACAACTCTTTGTGCCCTCGCTAATTCATTAGTTGGAAATGCCTTATGTTTTTTATTCCACTGCCGTGGACACATTTGCATTCTGCGATCTTTTACGTCCAAAGATATAAGAAACGATCAGCATCACCAATGCCACCATAGCCGCTACAGCTCCCCCATCAGCAACCTTCAGGTGAAAAGCTATCGCTAAAACAAAGTCAGTCGCAAAGCCCAGATAAGCCAGCTCCTTCAAGATTCTGGATTTATTGGTCCAGATCGCTATGAGTCCAAGAACTTTTGCAATAGCCAACGGATAAATAATGGATGGAGAAACACCCAAAGACACAAACATCTCACTCACCATATCATGCATAAAAATGTAGGCCACTACCGTAAAAAGCATATGTGCTGAAAATAACGCTGTTACTACTGTAAAAATAATTCTGTCTCTCTTGTTCATAATAATGATTTTTTAAATATCAATTGATTTTATTTCCATGGTATTATTTTCCATGGAAAATATTAGTGAAAAATTTTTTACCCTCTAAATTTGTCCAAAATTTCGCTGACGTACCTGGCGTCCTCAGCAGAAATATTTTCATTCAAAGCCATTTGCACTTTACTATCCACCTGACTGATCTCGTCCATCAACTGCATACCAGCTTTGGTGATCCTGACATATACCACTCTTCGGTCCGACTCACTATTCCTGCGTTCAATAAAGTTTTTCGTCAATAATTTATCGGCGAGCCGGGTAGCATTCGGAGCTTTTTCCAGAAGACCATCCTTAAGCTCAGACATAGCTGTCCATCCTCCCTCTCCTCTCAGAATTCTCAAAATATTGAATTGCTGAGGAGAAATTCCAAAGGGTTTCAGTTCATCCTTGAAGGCATTCTGAACCCAATTAGCGGTGAACACCAGATTGGTTACAAACCGATGATGATCGTTTACGAGTTTGGACTTTATCTCTGAATCAATTTTTGCCATAATGATTATTATCGTGGACAAAGGTATATAAAATAAATTTATTTTCCAAGGAAAATATTTCCATGTTGAATAAAATTTTTCGCAGAGCGTTCATGAACTCTGTCGAACATCTCTTATCCACCATCGAAAAAATGTATTTTTACAACCACCAAATACGTTAATTCCTCCCTCATTCATAAAATCAAAACTCAAAACACATGAATCCATTAAAAATCACTCTGATTGTTTTACTGATCAGCCTTTTCCAGGTTGGTACCATACAAGCACAAATTCAAAAAGGTAAATTAGTAAAAGAAAATGCTGTTTCAGCAGAAATCGCTCCGGGTGAAAAGCATCAGTATACCGTTGATTTAAAAAAGGACCAGTTTGCCTTTTTCAAATTAATGCAGGAAGGAGTAGATCTGAAAGTCACCACTTATGATACGGAAGGTAATGAAATACAAGAGTTCGACAGCCCTAATGGTAAGTTTGGTCCTGAATTATTTTCCATAAAAACAGAGAAAAAAGGCAAATACATAATTGAAGTTTACCCCTTTGATGAAAAAGAACCAAAGGGCCCTTATACCCTTCAGATAAAACACATCAAACCCAGAGCCACGACTCCGGAAGAACAAGTCGATGAACTTTTCCTCCCCTGGGACAATACAGATTCACCCGGAGCCTCCGTTGCGGTGGTAAAAGATGGTAAAATTGTTCATAAAAATGGTTACGGAATGGCCAACCTGGAGTACGACATTCCCAACACACCATCTACCATTTTCCACATTGCTTCCGTTTCCAAGCAATTCACTGCCTTTTCCATATTGCTTTTGGAAAAACAAGGTAAGCTCAGTCTGGACGATGATGTCAGAAAACATATTCCTGAAGTACCCGATTTCGGAAAAACCATCACCCTGAGACATCTGGCCAATCACACCAGCGGTATGAGAGATCAATGGAACCTGCTGGCTATGGCCGGTTGGCGACTGGATGATGTAATCACTAAGGAACATGTTCTTAAACTGGTTAGTAAACAAAAGGAACTGAATTTTAATCCGGGAGATGAATACCTGTATTGCAATACAGGATTTACACTCCTGGCAGAAGTTGTTGCCAGAGTATCCGGAAAGTCTTTTGCAGAATTCACTGAAACGAACATTTTTGAACCTTTGGGGATGAAGAACACCCTTTTTTATGATGATCACGAAAAAATCGTCAAAAACCGTGCTTATTCCTACCAGTCAGGAAATAGAGGGTTTAAGAAAAGTGTGTTGAGTTATGCCAATGTCGGAGCGACAAGTTTATTCACTACGGTAGAGGATTTGAGCCTATGGACCCTCAATTTTGGTAATCCAAAAGTTGGTGACACGGAAGTGGTGAAAAAATTAAATACCCTTGCAGTACTCAATAATGGCACCAATTTCGGCGGAGCTCTGGGGCAATTTGTCGGCGATTATAAAGGTCTCAAAGAAATTTCCCATGGCGGGGCAGATGCAGGATACAGAACATTTTTGACTAGATTCCCAGACGAAAACTTTGCGGTAGTAGTGTTTAGTAATTCCGCAGAGTTTAACCCCGGAGGTCTTGCTCATAACATCGTTGACATCTATCTGAAAGATAAAATGGAAGAACCGGTAAAGAAGGAACCTGCTCCGGAGGAAAAAACAGAGGAGGTAGCCATCGATGCAAAAACCTTATCGAATTATACCGGTGATTTTGAACTGCAACCCGGGTTTATCATTAAAGTGGTTGAAAACGACGGCAAACTATCCGCACAGGCAACCGGCCAACCAACCGTTGCTCTCAATCCGATCACAGCAACTGAATTTAAAGTGGAAGGTGTAGATGCCAAAGTTGAATTTATTCCAAATAATGGTAAAAAAGTGCAATTGATGAAACTGCATCAGGGCGGACAGATCATGGATGCTCCCCGATTAAAAGCATTTGATCCTGAAAAGGTGAATCTATCCGAATTCACAGGCAGTTTTCACAGTGAGGAACTTTCAACTACTTATGAATTTGTCCTTGAAGAGGGAAAATTGGTAGCGAAACACCAGAGATCGAGTGACATAAACCTTACTGCTGTCAAAGAAGATACTTTTACCGGCAGTATTTGGTTTTTCAGACAGGTGGAATTTTTCAGAGGCGAGGATGGAAAAATCGCGGGCTGTAAAGTTTCCAATGGCCGGGTACGAAATTTGGAGTTTGTTTTAGTAGAATAGGATTATTGAGGAGTAATTCACAGGTAGTTCTCACGCAGATTACGCGGATGGAGCGAAACGACATTCCGCACCAACGGTCGGAATAAACGCAGAAAAATTTATTGAGGTCTTTAATACTTTCAGCGAAAATCTGCGAAATCTGCGTGAATTAAATCCAATAACAACTTTTACAATTTTATCATGCGGATTTACTTTTCAATACTATTGTTTGCAGTCCTTCTCTCCAATTGCAACACTCCTCCCCCGCCCCCAAACATCATCCTGATAATGGCGGATGACCTGGGTTACGAAACTATTGGCGCCAATGGAGGTACATCCTATCAGACTCCGGTGCTGGATGCTGTTGCAGACAACGGTATCCGCTTCAATCATTGTTATGCACAACCGCTTTGCACTCCCAGCAGGGTAAAGATCATGACGGGTATTTCCAACATACGCAACTACACTGACTTTGGGATTTTGGATGAGAGTCAAACTACTTTCGGGCACCTGTTCCGCGAAGCAGGTTATGCTACCGCTGTGGTAGGAAAATGGCAATTGGGAAAAACTCCTGATGGTCCTGAAAAAGCGGGGTTCGATCAGCATTGTTTGTGGCAGGTCATTCCCGGAGCTACCGACTCCACCGGAAGAGACACCCGGTTTTCCCAGCCATTACTACAGATTGATGGCCAACTCAAAAGATTTAAAAAGTCGCAATACGCCCCAGAGGTCGCTACCCAATATGCCCTCGATTTTATGGAAAAACAAACCGGGCAAAACAAACCATTCCTGTTGTATTACCCTATGATCCTTACCCATTGTCCATTCAGCCCAACTCCAAACTCTCCTGAATGGACAACAGATGACACAACTGTAATGAGATATAAGGGAAAGGCTCAGTATTTTGAAGATATGGTGGCTGTCATGGATAGTCTGATTGGAGTAATCCAACAGAAACTGGAGGAACTCAATATTGAAAACAACACACTGCTCATTTTTACTGGTGATAACGGCACCGACA
>QQUB01000679.1 GCA_008501835.1 Bacteroidota bacterium | reverse complement strand
CGCGACGGCGACCCAATTGGATTGTAATGTATCGAGTATTACGCTTGATGCTTCGGGCGCGGCCTGGCAGGTAACTTTGTCTTACGAGTGGACACGTGGCATGACAGGTGCTACCCTTGATGTTGCAGCAGCTGGCACGTATTTCCTTACGGTGACCGATGAGGTCAACGGTTGTAGCGCCGGTACCTTTATTATCATCACCGAAAACCTTACTGCGCCTGATGCGGTAATTACGCCTCCGGCGATTACTTTGCTGGATTGTAACAACCCAACGATCATGTTGGATGCAGGCACTTCTACAGGGCAAGGTACCTTGAGTTATGCCTGGACAGGCGGTAGTACAGGATCAACCCTGGACGTTTCCTCGGCGGGGGATTACGCGGTTACCATTACAGACAGTCAGAACGGGTGTACCGATGTTGACATGATCTCCATTACAGAAGACTTTCTGGCACCATTGGTAGTCATAGAAACACCACAGGGAACACAATTGGATTGTGATACGGAAATGTTAACTATTGATGCTGGTAATTCCACCGGACAGGGCACCTTGGGTTATGTTTGGACTGGAGGAAGTACGGACCCGGATTTGGAAGTAACTGAACCCGGTGATTACACTGTGACCATTACGGATAGCCAAAATGGTTGTACCACTGTTCAAACTATAACCATTACGCAGGATGAGGGCAATGTGATGGTCAGTTATAATGATCCTGTTTGTGTGGGAGATGAATTGCAATTGGTCAATACTAATGCAGCTATTCAATGGCAGTGGACAGGCCCGGATGATTTTACATCCACACTACAAAACCCAACCATTGCTGATGTTACCACAGGGGCAAGCGGTACTTATTCAGTTACCATTACAGAATCCTCCGGTTGTACTTATGTTGGTTCCGTTGATGTAACTGTTAATACGTTACCGGCTGTTAATATTACAGGTGATGAAGAGGTTTGTGAAGCAGGAGCCGTTGAATTATCAGAAAATGGTGGAGATGCAGTATCCTGGAGCTGGGAAGGTCCGGATGGTTTTACCGGAACAGATCAGGAGGTAAATATTCCAGAAGTAACAGATCTGCAGGCAGGAAGTTATCAGTTGATGGTAACCGACAATAATGGTTGTATGAGCAATGCTGAGATCGAAATTTCGGTCCTTGATCTTCCAGCCGTTGAGATTCTTTCTTCTTCCCCGGTTTGTACGGATGAAGACTTGCAATTACTTGAGGTGGGAGGAGAATCCACCTTATGGTCATGGACAGGCCCTGGCGGATTTACGGCATCGGATTCGGATGTGTTTGTCGAAAGTGCTTCGGTACAGGCAGGGACTTACACCGTTGTCGGAACGGGTAGTAACGGATGTGCTGCCACAGCTTCAACGGAGGTGGTTGCTGTTCAGGGGCAGTTAATTGCCACCAACTTTTTGGTAGGAAGTATGGCCTGTGTGGGTGATAGTTTAAGGTTTATCGATTACAGTGCCATTGACGTAGATCCTGCGGCTACATTCTTCTGGGATTTTGGCAATGGTGATACCAGCACTGACCGGGACCCGGTTTATGTGTACAATGCCTCTGGTCTTTATGATATTCAATTGCAAATTTTGAGTGGAGCGTGCCCGAATGTTTCCATCGTCAAATCGGTTAGTATTGTGGATTGTCTGAAAGAACCTATTGGGTTGGTCAATGCTTCTTTGAGACCTACCATCAATGATGGACAATTCGATATTTTCATAGAAACACTGGAAACAACTGATATCCTGTTGGAGATCTATGATGTCAGCGGCAAGAAAATTCAATCAGAATTTTTCGAGAACATTGACGAATTGCAACAATCAATAACCATTGAGGAAGTAGGCATTTACTTCATTCAGATAGGGCATCAGCACGGTGTTGAGGTGTTGAGAGCCATAGTTGTTGAATAGGAAAACAAAATTTCAGTCAATTTTCTTTGGCTGGATAAAAATAAAGGATTCCGGCTTTGGTCATTACGCTGAAGTCGGTATCTTTTTATGAGCTTATTTGAAAGTTTTTTTTATTCTAGACCGCCTAACATCTTCCCAAGAATATCCCGTTTGGATCTACTCACTGGGACTATCTCCCCGTTTACCATGGTGACCGAATTATTATCCCAGTCATTAACATACAATGTGTTGATGATGAAACTTCGATGGCACCGGAATAATAGTTTGCTCTGGATTTGTTGAAGAAACTGGCTTAGCGGTTTGCGGGTGACGATTTGGCGACCGTCAATAAGTTGAACATTGGAATAGACATGTTCGGATTTGACACAAACAATTTCCCGTTCATTGACTTTATGTTTTTTCTGGCCATCAAAAAGGGTAAAAGTAATGGTTGGAGGCGAGCCTTCATGGAAAAGTCTATAAGCCGTTTCAACGGTTGTCCAAAGCGATTCCTTTTGGATGGGTTTTGCCAGATAGCCATAGGGTGTGGTCTCCAGCGCCAGATCAAAGATGCGGCGATCGTGTTGCGACGTAAGGTAGATGAAAGCTGTTTTTTCAGATTGTTCCTGTAGGAAATTGGCAAAATCGATACCTGATTTTGGACCATATAAACGAATGTCAAGGATCACCAAATCCGGCCGTTCCCGATGAAAACTTTCAACGGCTTCTTCGTATGATATACAGATATCCAATACCTGGTAGTCTTGTTCTTCCAGGTATAACTTAATTGTTTCAGCGATGAGAATTTCATCCTCAACAATCAGAATCCTCAGTGACATTATGTGTGTGTATATAAATTGTTCGGTCCTAAAAAATAACTTAGGGTGTACAAAAAGTTCCTCGTAAATATATACATATTCTTTGGAAGGCTTCCATAAAAAATCGCAGCTTCATGATCAATTGACATTTCAGGGCTTTGATTATTGACCCTGGAAAGCAGAATTTTACCAAAATATGACAAAAGTACTTCCTCGTAATTAAAGCTTGTTTAAATTTATCGATAACTGAAAATCAATGTTTTATTCAGGATTTGATTTTTAATCATAGCAATGGAAAACTGGATGGGGTGGAAAATTGGAGGAAAGTAATTCTTGACCACCTTTCCATTCTTCCATTTCATCCATTTCCCCAATGATTTAGAATATCGTTGCGAAAGAATTGAAAAACTCCAATAAAATTTTTAAACATACTCTTAAGCGTTCATTGATCAAAGGTTTCTTAAAATGTGTTTTCCTATTTATCCGACCAAATAGCCAATTCATTTCCGGATGGGTCCAGAAAATGAAACCTTCTTCCTCCGGGAAAAGAGAAGATAGGAACGGAAATCTTTCCTCCTGCTTCTTCAACTTCCTGCTGAATGGATTCCAGGTTATCGAGATACAAAACAATAAGGGCGCCATTGATGATTTCGTCCTCTGTCAACTCAAACCCACCTTCTAAACCACTATTAGAAAAAGCGACATAAGTGGGACCATAATCGGTAAAAGTCCAGCCGAAAATCTGGCTGTAAAAGGCTTTTGTTTTTTCAATGTCATTGGCTTTGAATTCGACGTAATTAATTTGGTTGTTTTCCATGTTGTTGCTGGTTGCTGGTTACTGGTTGCTGGGGTGGTAGATTAGTTTTTTATTTTTTTAGTTTCAGTTCATTTTGAAGTACATCAATAATATCCATATCCCTCAGATTACCGTAGACTTCAAAGATATATGCAGCATATCCATAGTCTTCTAAAAAGGTATTGATATCCTGTGCCTTGCAAGCATTGAGTTGAAAGCGAAGGTCTTCAACAAAGGCTTTTCTGTTTACAAATACAGGTGGGCCCATGTAATCAAGTATTGTAGCAGGAAAAATAGGTTCAGGAAAGGTATATTCTCCATCAGGGGTTCCCGGATTTCCTGGCAGACCGGTGGGACTTCTGTCAAAACCGTGATGGTCAACATTACTTTGAATGTGGGCAATGCTTTTCTTGCCCTGGATTAGTTTGAGCCAGGCTTGTTTATCCTGAACCTTCACAATGGCCGTTTTGATCAGATTTGGTACATTGGCTTCTTCAGGGAAAGAGAAATCCTGTTTTCGAATAATTAATAAGCTATCCTCAGTTACCGCAGTTTTGTAAAACAATCCCTGATCAGTTTCATGCAAATACCCCAATTCTTCCCCGGGTTTCAGATCAGGGGCTTTCCAATAAAAATGTGTCTTTTCCAGAAAGGTGCCGCTGAATCCTCGCTGGTTAAAATAATATCTGGGGTCAACCACTATATCATTTTCTGATGTGGAAAGGGAGCGGATTTTTGGGAAAAATTCCTCCTTGACCGCTACCAGGAATTCATTACTGGTTTCACGGTCCATACCCGGACCAATGGTGTATAATCCTCCCGGACCGGAAAATTTGACATAATCATCCATTGAAGTAAACCGAAGGACACCTTTCATTTTGATTTTGTCCTTTTTCTTCAACAGTTTGTCCTGGTAATAAACCTTGCCTTTTACCAGAGCAACATAATAGTTCTGGCCGAAGAGTGCATATGTTGAACAAAACAAAAATAAAACCAGGTAAAATAACCGCATAGTAACAAAAGGTAGTTAATTGGAATCATCCAGAGGCTCAATAATAACAGGATCAGCAAGACCATCATGCTGTGATGTGAGTTTCAGGTCTTCTCTCAAAATCATATTTATATCCGGATAATCCCTCAAATACCCGTAGGTTTCAAAAATATAATCTTCATATTCATAATCAATCAGGAAGGTCTCTATATCCGGAGCTTTGCAAAGCTTTAGATGGAAACGCAGGTCTTTCGCCATTTTCTTTCTGTCGACAAAAGTAGGCGGCCCCATGTAGTCCAGAATCTGGGCAGGGTGGGGAAGGGGTTCTTCCGGTTTTACCTCAATGGTTTCTCCTGTTTCTGTACGGATTAGCGTAGGGACGGATACCGCATTTGGTTGGTCCCAACTATAATGATCCACTGAATTAATGATTTGGGCGATGCTGTCTTTATTGGAAATAAGTTCCAGCCATCTCGATTTGTCACGAACCAAAACAATGGCTGTTTTTTTTAAGTTAGCTTTTAGCGCTTTTGAAAAGTCTTTTTCCTGAACGGCAAGCATCTTGTCAGTGATTGATGCTGTTTTATATATGAGGCCCTTCTTGGTTTCATGAAGAAATCCAAATTCTTCATCTATACCAATTTCCGGAGGTGGAATGCTCAGGTAGGTTCTGTCCAAAAAAGTTGTACTGTATCCTCTTTGATTAAAGTAATGATTGTCTAAGGTGACCACAATGTTTCCTTGTTCAGAAGTAGACATAGGTCTGATTCTTGGAAACAATTCCTCTTTAATGGCCACGAAAAATTCACTGCCGTTTTTGATGGCCATTTCGGGGTCAAGCCTATATAATCCTCCAGGGCCGGAGACTTTTATGAAGTCCTGAGCCGAAGTGAACTTAAGCATTCCCTTCATTTTAATTTTGTCTCTCTTTTTTAGGAGTTTGTTCTCGTAATACACCTTTCCCTTTATTACTGCAACATAATAGTTTTGCCCCAAAAGTGCGGGTGCTGCACATACGAGAAACAAAAACAGGCAGAAAATTCTCATAGTCATGTCTCGCAGAAAATTTGTTGTACTATTCTTGTTTTTCAGGAGGGAGAGGTTTAAAGATAAACCGCTTCAGGAAAAAAGTTACAATTTTGAGGTAAATTAACAGGATCAGGATATTGATGTGGATATTAAAAATGAAATACGACAAAATGGTTCCAGCTGCGAGGAAGAAGGTGTCGTCAATACTATCTGCAATGATTTTCCCTACAGCTGTCTGGCTTCTGCTCCACCATTTGCTGTGTTCCCGGCGCTTTTCCTGCTGGTAGATTCGCCATGACATCCAGAAGAATAAAGCGAACAATAATGCGATCCACCAAAAGCGAACAAGGCTTTCATCATTCAGTAAGGTGAGGTATGCATTGTGTACTATTATGGAGCCCGGCAATTTCCCGAATACGGTCTGGTGTATGTCGCTTTTATAATCTCCGAGAATGATGGTTTTGTTTTTCAGAAGGGTTTTTATGTCTTCTTCTTCCCAGAATTCCCATTCAAACAAAAGGGTTCCGAGGGAGCGAATATGATAGGAATTGGTTTTTAATTCACTGCCTACATTCAGGTCAAAAGGCCTTATCTTAAAATCGATGATTGGGTTGGTCAGACTTAGTCGTTTGTCGATTATCGGGCCTATCCACCGTTTGTCGTAATTTTTCTCATGTGACATGCTCACGGCTACCAGGGGAAGACTTGGGATGGTGTCATTGAGGAAAAGAGGATATTTCATGAACTGATTGTCGGTGCTCAGATAACTCGCAACTCCCGTCGGCATTTGGAAAACAGAAGGTGCGAGTTGGCCATTATCCAATAGTTTTTGGGCACTCAGGATAGGGAAGGGAAACTGATCTATTTCTGCCTGGAGTAAACTATCATCAGGGCTGGAGGATTCAAAAGTCAGATCGAGGATCACAATGGGGATATTCGAACCATATTCCCGGATATTTTTGAGAAAAGAAGCCAATTGTTTTCGATCCGAAATAACAGCATTCTGGAAACCAGTAATTTCTTCATAAAAAGGGTCCGGTTTTTCAATCAGAGACTTGCTACCGGAAATATCTACGTACAGAATGGTTTCCGGGTCCGGTTTTTCATCCTTTCCCAGGAGGGTTTTTTTGATCAGGCTGGTCCATTTGATGAAAAAGGCTTCATCCCCGAAAGTTCGTGGGAGGCTCAGCCAATACAAGGCCAATACCAGCATGATACCCGCATTCAGAAAGCTGAAACCAAAGACTTTCAGGAAACTTTTTTTCATTGGAGAACTGTACGACTTAATTATTTCAGGATAAACCTAATAAATATTGAGGAGAATGGGGGTGGAATTGGGGAAGATACTTGTTAGCAGGGTGTCGGACAGGAGTCCTTGACTTTTGCCGCTGCGGACATGAATGTCCTGGCGAGTGTCGGACAGGAGTCCGGTACTTTTGCCGCTGCGGACATGGATGTCCTGGCGAGCAGGTTATTGTTTTGCGAGTCTGGCCAGGAGTTATTCGGCACGTGTCCGGAAGTTTTTGGTATTGAGGTCCAGTTGGTCGTTGAAAGAGGCGATCAGTTCCTCTTTTAGTTCCTGGTACTTTTGGCAAATATTTTCCAGAGAGAAAAGGCAGTTGTTTTTTGTAGATACAGAGTTGTTAGGGTCT
>QQUB01000527.1 GCA_008501835.1 Bacteroidota bacterium | reverse complement strand
TTGGGGCAAGGTTATAATTTCATCTCCGAAAATGAAGCAATGGATCGGTTGCGGAAACATCCGCATTATCCTCTTTTTACTAATTCTGAAAATTCCATAGCCTGGGTAGAAAGAAACCTTCCATTTATGGATACTACGGAAAAAGTGAGGTTGTTCAAAGATAAAGTCCGTTTCAGAGAGTTGCTCCGGTCGATATATCCGGAATATTTTTTTAAAAGTGTTGCCTTCACCGACCTGGAAAAGGTTAATGTGGAAGCATTGCCGTTTCCTTTTGTCATAAAACCTGCCGTTGGCTTTTTTAGCATGGGGGTTTATAATGTTGACAAAAAAGAGGAGTGGCCTGTTATCCTGAAATCCATTCAGGAAGAAATGGAGATAGTAAAAGACCTGTTCCCTTTGGAAGTAATGGACGGGACTACCTTTATTATTGAACAACATATTCCGGGGGAAGAATTTGCGGTTGATTGTTATTTTTCAGATAAGGGAGAACCTGTAATTCTGAATATCATGCATCATCTGTTTTCTTCAGGAAAAGATGTTAGTGATCGCGTTTATATTACCTCAAAAGAAATCATCCGGCGGTACAAACCTGTTTTTGAAGACTTTCTTAAAAAACTGGGCAGTCTTGCCGGGCTGAAGAATTTCCTGATTCATATTGAGATCAGAATGGACCAAAATGGTCAGATCATTCCCATTGAGGTAAACCCCATGCGTTTTGGAGGATGGTGCACTACTGCCGACCTTACCTGGCATGCTCATGGGTTTAACTCCTATGAGTATTTTAATGAAGGGAAACGCCCGGACTGGGATCAGGTTTTCAGTAGTCAGCCTGATGATTTGTTCAGTGTTATTGTGTTGGATAATGGTTCAGGAGTAAAAGGTGAGGAGATCGATGCTTTTGATTATGAAAGGTTAACTTCGGGATTCAAAAAACCACTTGTTGTGAGAGCAATTGATTATAAAGCGTTTCCTCTCTTCGGATTTGTCTTTGCCCAAACCTCGCAGGAAGACATGTCGGAACTGGATAATATTCTACATTCCGACCTGAGAGAATTCATCCAGGTGAAGCAAGGTCATATTTCCTGACAACTCCCTGTGCCCTCCACCGTCTATCGTTGGCCGTCTACCGTCCATCGTCTACCGTCCACCGTTGACCGTCTACCGTCATTTAATCCACAACAGCCGTAACCTCAATCTCCACAAGCATTTCCGGGTCCACCAATGCAGAGACTTCCACCATGGTAGAAGCGGGTTTGGTTTCGGCAAAGAACATATGATGCGCTTTGGCGATTTCCTGCCAGTCCTGGATATTGGTGACGTAAATGCGGGTGCGGACTACATCTTCCATGCCGCTGCCGAGGTTCATAAGAACATCTTCGATTTTGTTGAGAATAAACCTGGCCTGACCAAAGGCGCTGCCTTTAGCCACGACTTCTCCGTCCGAAACGGCCGTAGTACCTGCCACTTCAATCGTATTTCCAATTCTGACTGCCCGGGAATAACCTACGATGTCTTCCCATTTTGCTCCGGTGGTGTATTTTGTTCTTTCCATGTTGTAAAGATAGGGATGTTGGTGATGGGAAAAAAAATTATTCTTGCGGCTAATTTTTTTGAAATTATGGCTAACGGATTATTCTACATGAATAACTTTTATAGCCTGAGCTTTGGAAAAGGCCTGAAGGCCTGAGTTTTTTGACCTTTGATTTGATCACCGCCCTATAGGACGAAGTAAATGAAAATAGACTTACCTGAGAACCAGGTGGTTTTTTAGTTGGGGTAATTCCATTGTGTCGGCTTTGAAGTCGGTGAATGAAAGATGTTCCTAAAGCGACAGGCCTTCAGGCCTTTATTTGAACTATTGAAAGCCCAAAATTTCGAAGGTTTATTTGTATGTACTACAGAATAACAGTAACTTTCTCGACTCACTTTTTGAATGTTTGAAACTATGAATTCGTTAGAAAAACTGAAGAAAGCAATTTTACAACTTGGCCACAAAAACAAGCTTTCGGCAATATATGCCATAATATCTTTGATCTTTTTACCCATAGGATTTTTGGTGTATAAACGCAGCCCGATTTTTGCTAATTTGGTTGTTATTGGCGAAATAGTATTGGTTGGGTTGGCTATTGTTGTTTCCCTGGTTTACCTGAGCTTATTATGGAGACTTTGGCTTAAAAACGAACTTTTTTTATTCTTTTCCACCTTAAATCTGACTGTCTTTACTTTTCTGGTGGTATTATCTGTAACCGGTCTGGTAGCATATAATTGGAATCCGAATTTTTTGTTTGGTAGAATACTGGTAGGCTTTTTATTCATCTATTCTGCTGAAATGGTAGGTTTTATAAAAAATGAACCAAATGCTGTTTTGATCAAAGGCATAAATCAAAAGTTCAGATCACTGGAAAAAAGTGAAATAAAAGACATAATTGTGGGTGAAAATGTTGTATTTAAACTAAAATCCGGGAATGATTTTTATATAAATAACGTTAAGAAGTCGATAGAAAAAAACAAAACGAAATTTGACCAGTTACTGGAAAAAATTCAAGCACCATGAAATTAGAAGACCTGGGCTACAACAACCAGTTTGAAACCTTTCGAAAAGACAATGGCCTCGATGTATTTGATGTAGGCAGAATATCCGCAGAGCATAAAGAACGATACGTCGTCAAAACAGAAGAAGGAGAATACCAGGCAGAGATTACCGGAAATATGCGGTATGCCGCTCAAACCAGGGAAGACTTCCCGGCCGTTGGTGATTGGGTGGCCATGAATGTTTTTGATGACCTCGCCATTATCCACAAAATTTACCCCAGATACTCTGCTATTAAAAGACAGGCTGTAGGGCATCACGCAGATGTCCAGATCATTGCCACGAATATCGATTTTGCATTTATCATACAGGCCGCTGACAGGGATTTTAACCTCAACCGGCTGGAAAGATACCTGACCTTGTGCCATGCCTCCGGAGTCAAACCCATCATTGTCCTCAATAAGATCGATCTGATTGAGGAGACGATAAAAACCGAGTTACTTGATCTCGTGCAAAAACGAGTAAATGATGTGCCGGTAATTGCCTTGAGCAACGAAACCGGAGCAGGGCTCCATGAGATCAGAGATTTCATATTAAAAGGAAAAACATACTGCCTTTTGGGCTCCTCCGGAGTGGGAAAGTCCACTTTGTTGAATAATCTTGCGGAAGAGGACCTGATGAAAACCGAATTGATAGGCGAAGGCACTCAAAGAGGAAAACACACTACCAGCCACAGAGAATTAATCGTATTACCTGAAGGTGGTATCCTCATCGATAATCCAGGTATGCGAGAAGTTGGCATCGGAGATGCAGGTGGCGGTCTCGAAGTAACTTTTGATGAAATCGTAGACCTTTCAGCAGGTTGTAAGTTCAAGGATTGTACCCATACTTCTGAAACCGGATGTGCTGTAATTGATGCCGTCGAAAACGGAGAGATAGATGAACAGGCCTATGAAAACTACCTGAAGATGGAACGGGAAAAGGATCATTATGAATCTACTGTTGCCGAAAGGCGGAAGAAGGATAAGGCATTCGGGAAAATGGTGAAGAGTATGAAGAAGGATTACAAAAAGATGGATAAAAGATAACCAGCGTTCCTGAGTAGATTTGAAATCAATACATAAAAGCCTTAACTTATTGAGTTCTTAAGAATTGTTATTTAAAACCTTATCCATGGGAAACCTTTCCGCAATAAATGAAATTCGCAGAAATATAAGATATGGCGATACCAAAAAAGCCATTTCAGTTTTTGATGAATTACTTGTCGGTAGACCAGGTTATGATGATTTTATCATCCAGGCCGGGCGATGGAATAGTCTTGACAAGGAGTTCAGAGAAGGGCTCGTCACCAGGGAACAATGGAGTGTCGGAAGGGTGAATTTTCATAAAAATCTAATTCGTTTCGCACAGGAAATGGAGGGCGAGGCGGGGTATTCAGGCTTAAATGAAGACGCCAGGAATTACCCTGTCAATGTGTATTTTTTTGCTTGTGAATTTGATGTAACCTCATTAAAAAATCAAATTATCAAACAGAACAAGCAACAGGATATTTTTGAATTTCAGATTATTAACTGGCCATTATGGGAAGGGAGGATAGCTTCAGAAGAGGCTATTAAAGAGCAGCATTTTGAAGGCAAGCTTAGTTTCGTCGACAGTATCATTGAAAAAGTCAGGCAGTTCCCACACCAAAACAGAAGCGAAAATACCATTGATCTGGTAATCACCTCTCTCAATATGCCCAAGCGATTTTATACCTGGACTAATATACCAAGGGATGGAATAGTCATTAGTCAGGGTACTTTAAGAGATATATTTGAATTTAGCCAGGAGACTATCAATGATCTCATTTTAAAGGTGATACAAAGAATGGCTATTTATGCATTAAATATTCCAGACCTCAAAGCACATGAGGCTACAAAGGGGTGTGTATTTGACATGACCGTTGATATCAGGGATTTGAAAAATTCCATTGAAATCAATTATTTGTGCAGAGAATGTGAAGCTATTATTGCTTCCAGTGAAAAAGGAAGAGCCGTTTTGAAGCATATTAATAAATGGGTGGATAATTTGATTTTGAATCAGTAAGTAATAAAGATCCCATTTTATGCATTATACAGAACCATTATATTTCGAAGATAGAAGACCCTGGAGACAATGGCTGGAAGATAATTTCAACACAGCAGAAGAAGCCTGGCTCGTATACCCGAAAAAAGCTACCGGTAAAAAACGCATTATCTATAATGACGCCGTGGAAGAGGCACTCTGCTTCGGCTGGATTGACAGCATCATTAAAAAACTGGATGACAAACATACCATGCAACGCTTCACCCCCCGGAAGTCGAAAAGTACTTTTTCCCAACCTAACAAAGAGCGACTGAAATGGCTGTCGGAACAGGAAATGATCCATCCTTCTGTTTTACCCAAAGTGCAGCCGATCATTGATGAAGTTTTCGTATTTCCACCTGATATATTGGATGTTTTAAAAGAGGACGAAACTGTTTGGTCCAATTTTTCCAGTTTTCCAGAACCGTACAAAAGAATTAGAATTGCCTTTATCGACAGCGCAAGGAAAAGGCCCGAAGAGTATTTGAAACGCTTACAGAATTTTATAGCCAAAACCAGGGGAAATAAACTCATAAAAGGCTTCGGAGGTATTGATAAATATTACCAAAAGCGGTAAATTATTGCTCCTGTTCGTCTTTAAGAATTACGATGGTTTGATAAATAACTACGGCAGAAATAAACAGGGCAATTACAAATATCATTCCTGGTGAAGGATACATTGCGGCGAGAAACAACAGAAACAGCAGGAATAAGAAGATGGACAGCAGTTTGGTAGAAATTTGCATCTCAGGTCAATTTTGATGTTTACGGTTTGGACTAAGATCATAAACGTCAAAAATAATGTCCGGGTTTAAAAAAAATCTGTTATCCATATGACATCATCACTAAACAGCGCAGGAAAAAGAGCCTTGGCTGCTCCTGTAAGGTGGATTATTATCGCCGGAGTAGTATTTTTTATTGCTGCCGGTACTATAGATATTCTTCGCGCATGGATTTTTATCCTCATCTATGCTGTTGGAGGATTGGCTTTAGGGGGAGTGTTGTATAAAAAATCTCCTCAACTCCTTAATGACAGGGGAGCATTGAAACCAGGAGCCAAACAATTAGATAAACTGCTGATCCTGACCTATTTTTTTCTTGCCATCATCATTACCCCAATGGTAGCCGGACTGGATCATCGCTTTGGTTGGAATTTGCTACCGGATATTTATCTGTATGTGGGGATTGTTATCTACCTGGTGTCTATGGTTTTGGTAATCAGACCAATGCTCCACAATCCTTTTTTTGAAGGGTTGGTGAGAATTCAAGAGGAGAAAAATCATAAGGTAATTAATACAGGACCCTATGCGGTCGTGCGTCACCCCGGATACATCGGCCTGATAGTTGGAGCATTTGGAATGCCTCTTGCTTTTGGTTCGGCCTGGAGCCTTGTTCCCACGGTTGTGATGGTGATAGTGATTATCTTTCGGACCTGGTTTGAGGATAAAACGCTGCAAGAGGAACTAGAGGGTTATAAGGCTTATTGTGAAGAGGTGAAGTATCGGCTGATTCCTTTTGTTTGGTAAATCATTTGTGATGATTTTTCTGTAAATTTGTTAGGATAGACTTTCCCAAATTATCCACTGAAATAATTATTTAAAAATTGTGAGCTATTTTTTACCAGTCGTTTTTTTAGGCTTTTTCATTGTCATGATTTTATTTGTGTTACCCAATATGGGAGACTGGAGATTTCTTGTAAAAAGATACAGAACGGAAAAAGATCCCAAATCAGGAAATTCGAAATATTTAGAAGTGAAAAATTGTAATATTGGCGGGATTGCCTATAGTAATGTTGTGAAGTTTTATGAGGTAGATAATGGCTTGTTTTTGAAGTTGGCCTGGATTTTCAGGGGGAAGTCGAAAAATATCCATATCCCTTGGGATGAGATAAAGCATGCTCAAGAAATTAAATCTTTTTTTGGTAGTAAATACAGATTAATAATTGGTGATCCTTTTGTGACATTTATTGAGTTAGCAGAAAAGGATTTCCTTAAAATCAAGAGTAAAATTAAAGGGGGAGTGGAGCAACTTAGCTAGGTAACTGAAAATAATCTGTTATGGAAAAAGCACACAAATTTTGCCAAAGCTGCGGTATGCCTTTAAAACGTGATCCAAAAGGTGGCGGTACTGAAAAGGATGGCACTCAAAGCAAAATGTACTGCTCTTACTGTTATGTCGATGGGGAATTTGCAAGTCCGGAGATCGACACAGCTGAAAAGATGCAGGCTTTTGTTAAAAATCAAATGAAGTCCATGGGTTGGCCGGGCTTCATTGCCGGATTTTTCACCAAAAATATTCCTCGTTTGGAACGTTGGAAAAAATAAGTCTGAATAACCATTTCACTTTTGTCCTTCCATGATTAAATACGTTCATACCAACATCATTACAGGTGATTGGAAGAAACTTGCTGATTTCTATATAAAAGTTTTTAACTGTAAACCGCTCTTGCCGGAACGAGATCAGCAAGGCCAATGGCTGGAAGACCTTACCGGGGTTAAAAATGCTCACCTGAAGGGCGTTCATCTGGCGCTGCCTGGGCATGAAGGCAATTCACCGACCCTGGAGATTTATCAATATGCTGAAAACTCGGAAAACCCGCTTTCAA
>QQUB01000813.1 GCA_008501835.1 Bacteroidota bacterium | reverse complement strand
TTTTGCATTCGAAAGATTTAGTTAACTGGAAAATCGTCAATTACGTATTTCAAAAACAGATCCCGGAGGAGACCTTCAACAAACCACAGCATGGAAATGGAGTCTGGGCCCCTTCCATAAGATTCCACGACGGTTTTTATTACATCTATTACGGCGATCCTGATTTTGGGATTTACATGGTAAAAACCAAAGACCCAGAGGGACAATGGGAAAAACCACATTTAGTAAAAGAGGCCAAAGGTTGGATAGACCCTTCTCCCCTATGGGATGATGATGGAAAAGCCTACCTGGTTCATGCTTTTGCAGGGAGCCGATCCAGCATCAAAAGTATTTTGGTCATTCACGAAATGTCACCGGATGGAAGGGAGCTGCTGAGTGATGGGGTTTTGGTTTTTGATGGTCATGACGACCACCCCACGATCGAGGGTCCTAAATTTTACAAACGGAACGATTACTACTATATTTTTGCTCCGGCAGGAGGAGTACCTACCGGCTGGCAGACTGTCCTCAGGTCCAAAAATATTTATGGACCCTATGAAGATAAAATCGTCATGCATCAAGGGAATACCGACATAAACGGACCACATCAGGGAGGCTGGGTAACCTTGAACAGTGGAGAAGACTGGTTCATCCACTTCCAGGATAAAGATGCCTATGGGCGTATCGTACATTTGCAACCCATGACCTGGAAAGATGACTGGTGCGTTATCGGTGAAGATAAAAACGGGGACGGCATTGGAGAACCTGTTGCAACTTACCGGAAACCGCAGGTAGGTGTTGTTGTAAAACCACACGGCCCGCAAACATCAGATGATTTCTCAGAACCAGCATTAGGCCTGCAATGGCAATGGCACGCCAATCCCGAAGCTACCCGGGCATTTGTCCACGGCAGTGATGGTTTTTTAAGGCTTTATGCCAAACCTATGCCTGAAGGAAACCTCTGGAATGCTGGCAATTTGCTTTTGCAAAAGTTCCCTGCACCGGAATTCTCGGCAGTGACCAAACTATCCTTTCACCCCAATGAAAAAGACCCCGTAAAAGAAAAGATCTCTTTGCTTATTATGGGCAGGGATTATGCCTACGTAACCCTGGAACACTACCAGGACCATTTTCTGATCAAAATGGTTGAATGCATAAATGCCGAAAAAGGTACAGAGGAGAAAGAAGTATCGGAAATTCCCGTTTCAACCGGAGATGTTTTCCTGAAGGTAAAAGTTTCTTCAAGAGCTATGTGTCAATTTGCATTCAGTACCGACGGGATAAAATTTAAGGACGTCGGCACTCCATTCAAAGCCAGGGAAGGCAAATGGATCGGTGCAAAAGTAGGACTATTCGCCTCAGGTACCGGAAAAACGAATGATTCGGGATATGCTGACATTGATTGGTTTGAAATCAGAAAATAACCGATAGAATGCAAACAGACTTTTTACCAGGCAGCAGATTAATTAGTTTGATGCTCCTCATGAGTTTAATCCATCAACTTCCTATCCTGAAGGTTGACGATGTAGTGACTGTTAAGGACACTTCCCATCAACATTTTGACCTTGTGGTTGCCCAGGATGGTTCCGGAGATTACCTGTCTTTGACCGGGGCCATTAACGCCCTGCCGATGTACACCTATGAACGGGTCGTGATTTACGTAAAAAATGGCATTTATGAAGAGAAGATCAGGCTTGAACAGGACAACATTACTATTATTGGAGAAAATGTAGACAGTACAGTCATTCAGTACAGTCAATTAAGGTCAGATTGGGAGGCAAACAAAGATTACATTGGCCCGGCGGTCGTCAACTTACATGCAGATAATATTATTCTCAAGAACCTCACCATCATCAATACACAGCCCCGGATGAAGGAACATGCCTTTGCCATTTATGGAACCGGAACAAGGATCATTCTGTTCAACTGCAGGGCCATCAGCAAAGGAGGAGATACCGTCTCTTTGTGGAATTACAAATCAGGCATGTATTATCACGGTCAATGTTATTTTGAAGGAGGCGTCGATTTTGTCTGTCCCCGTGGCTGGTGTTACATCACAGATTCCAGGTTTTATGAGGTGAGGGAAACTGCAGCGCTCTGGCATGCCGGTGTACTCGACAAGAATCAAAAAATGGTCATTCGAAACTCCTCTTTTGATGGAGCAACCCGTTTCGACCTTGGCCGCCACCATTATGAAGCACAGTTTTTTCTGATAGATTGTACATTCTCCAAAAACGTCAATAATCGCTCCATTTACCGATCTGTAAACCTTAAGAACCCTGAAAAAAACCGACCCTATTTTTGGGGAGACCGCTACTACTTTTATAATTGCCAAAGAGAAGGTGGTAATTATAAATGGTTTGAAAATAATCTCGAACAATCAGGTATCAGTAACCCTGGTTCCATAACAGCATCATGGACTTTTGATGGTCAATGGGACCCAGAACAAACCGCTCTGCCGGTCGTGATTGATTGGGACATAAGGGGTAAGGATCTTTATCTGAACTTTCAGGAAAACCTAACGATCCGTGGACAATTAACCATTGAAACGGCTTCAGGGAACACGTTGACATTCAAAGAAGGTCGAGGAAGAAAAACGCTTAGATTTGAGGCAAAAAGTACCCTGTCAGCCAAAGAACTGAAAAAGGGACTTCAGATTGTTACGGGTTCCATTACAGCAAATACCCCAACCGTTAATGAACGCATCCTTGATTCAAGGATCAATTTACCCAAAAATTAAAGTCAACCTCTCAACCCATTTCAAACCAGGCAGAAGTTTAAACATTTTCTCCGTATGAAGAAATTCACCCTTTCCAATATTAAGTTCACAGTGAATTGCTCCCTGCTGCTCACCCTGGTCACCTTTTTTTCCATTCACCTAAATGCCCAAAACCAAACGATAAGATGGAAACAGGCCCTGAACCAAAAGCAGGAATGGTACTCAGGTAAAGAAGCTATCCGAATCGCAGATAACCTTTTGATATACCAGGAAGACAACGGTGGCTGGCCAAAAAATATTGACATGGCCAGAAACCTAAACAAACAGGAAATCCGGGCAATTAAAACAAGACAGGCCAAACAATCATTCTCTGAAAGCACCCTTGACAACCGGGCTACCCATTCTCAAATAAGGTACCTCGTTAAAGTCTACGAACAAACTGGTATTGAGAGATTCAAAATAAGTCTGTTAAAAGGGGTTGATTACTTATTGGAAGCTCAATATGAAAATGGTGGATGGCCCCAGTTTTACCCGATCAGAAAAGGGTACTATGAACATATAACCTTTAATGACGGTGCCATGATAGGTGCAATGAATTTACTGAAGGAAATTGCAGACCGCCACTATGACTTTGTAGACAACCAAAGGGTTAAAAAATCAAAACTGGCCATTGAAAAAGGTTTGCAGGTTATCCTTAAAACCCAAATAAAAGTAAATGGGGAATTAACTGCCTGGTGTGCCCAATATAATCATAAAACACTGGAGCCCGCCAATGCTCGATCTTATGAACTTATCTCGATCAGCGGCGCGGAAAGTGTTGGGATCGTACAATATCTCATGACCATTGAAAATCCAAACCAGGCAATTATTACCGCGGTTTTAAGTGCAGTAAAATGGTTTGAAAAAGTTCAGCTGACAGACATTAGAATCATAAAGCAACCAGATCAATCGCTTCCTAAAGGATATGATCTGGTCATTGGATTTGCCCCAGTAAATGCCTCCCAACTTTGGGCCAGATTTTATGAAATTGGAACCAACTATCCAATATTCCCGAACAGGGACGGAAAAATAAATTACGCTTTCTCAGAACTATCTCACGAACGCAGAGTAGGATACAGGTGGTTAGGCGATTGGCCAAAAAAGCTCATGGATGAAGACTACCCCAAATGGCAAGAAAAATGGAATGTGATTGACAAATGAAAACCTCTTCAAAATTTTTATTCAAATCAAATCAAATTACCTGACGATGAAATATTTCCTGCTAATAGTAGCATGCCTCGGATTGATGGGATGCAGTAGTTTCAAAAAAGACACTTCTGTTATCTACCTCATCGGAGATTCCACCATGGCAGAGAAAACACCGGAAAAGAGGCCGGAAACGGGGTGGGGAGAAAAGTTGCCTTTGTTTTTTGAAGCATCTGTCAAAATTGATAACCGTGCGAAAAACGGACGGAGTTCAAAGAGTTTCCTCTATGAAGGCCGGTGGGACGAGGTTATCAAGGTATTGAAAAAAGGTGATTTCGTTTTTATTCAGTTTGGGCATAACGACAGCAGTAAAAAGAAGGGCGAACGCTATTCTACTCCACAGGAATTTGCAGATAATTTAACCAGGTACGTACAAGATTCCAGGAACCTGGGCGCTTATCCGGTATTACTCACACCGGTTATGAGAAGGCGTTTCGATGATTCCGGAAAATTTCACGATACTCACGGCATCTATCCGGATATTACCAGGAATATTGCAAAAGAACTTAATGTTCCCCTAATCGATATGCATTTGGAAAGCCAGCAAGTGATCGAAGCTGCAGGAGTGGAAGATTCAAAAGATATATTTCTATGGATAGAAAAAGGCGAAAACTCCAATTATCCAGAGGGCGTTTCCGATAACACACACTTCTCAGAAAAAGGAGCCACCATAATGGCCGGAATTGTTGTTGAAAAAATTAAAGCATTGAACTTAACCATTACGAAAAATCTTAGAAAACCTTGATGGCAATCAATGAGGAAAATGCCCCAACAAATACGGGGTGAAAACCATTTCCTTTTTCTGTCACATTTCAAAAACTTTTAAAACAGGCGGGCCAATTAACTGCGCCCGGGAAAAATGAATCCGATGAAAAATTTGATTTTTACTTTATTTCTATTGGCTTTTTGCACTTTTAAAGGCATTGCTCAATGCGCCGACGTCATTGTAAGTCAGGACGGAAATGGCGATTTCACAAGTATTCAGGAAGCTATAGAAAGTGTTCCGGCGAATAACGACATCCAGTTTATCATTTATATCAAAAATGGCGTTTACGACGAAAAATTATATTTTGAGAACAATTACATCACACTTATAGGAGAGCATAGGGACAGTACTATTGTTACAACTGCCGAATTAAGACGGGTATGGAGGGAAACCCACACAAGCGACTGGGGAGCTGCTACTGTCAATATTGACAATAGTACCACGGACCTCACTTTTGCCAATATGACTATCAGGAATAACTTTGCCGACGTCTATCCTGATTTCCCTGATAACAACGACCATACATTCGCTATCAGAGGGGGTGGTCACAGGATCATCATCTTAAATTGCAATGTAATTACCACCGGTGGTGATACTTTAAGCCTGTGGAATACCGATGGAGGAATGTTTTACCACAACAATTGCTATTTTGAGGGATATGTGGATTACGTGGCTCCACGAGGTTATTGTTACATAACGGACAGCGATTTCTACGGTTATAATGACCATGCCAGCATCTGGCACGATGGAACAGGTGGTGAGGACCATAAATTTGTAATCAGAAGATCTGTTTTTGACGGTGTTCCCGGTTTCGCACTCGGACGACACCATAAGGATGCTGCCTTTTACCTACTGGATTGTTTTTTTACGGATAACATGCAAACTTCCCAGGGCATCAACTGGACAGGATCGGAAGCTTTATCCTGGGGGCATCGCTATTATTATTACAATTGTCACCGGAGCCTGATCGATTTCCCATGGATGTATGATAATCTCGAAGAAGCCACCGGAAGTCCTGAAGCTGATGAAATTGATGCCTTTTGGACTTTTAATGGCGAATGGGATCCGGAATCTCAGCTCGACGGTCTTTTACCTTTTGCTTTTCTCCCCTACCCTCGTAATGGGGAAGGCTGTTCAGGGATAACGCCTACATTGAGCTGGACCACAGGAAATTGTGCCTTATCTTATGATATATATTTAGGTGATTCTCCGGAAACCGTGGAATTTATTGGTAATGTAGAATCCAATGCCTTTTCCCCGGAAAATCTTGAAGAGGCCACCCAGTATTTCTGGAAAATCGATGCCATTTCTTCAACAGATACTGTTCAGGGACAGGTATGGTCATTTAACACAGGTAGTAACAATGGTTTTCCTGATCAGGTATTCAATCCGGTTCCTGGAGATGGAGAAAATTACATCACCAACATCACAAAGCTGGACTGGGACTACCTTTCCTGTTCTACCGATTCCTTTTACATATATTTTGGTTCACAGCCTGATCAATTAGCTTTAGCTGCCATTCAAAAATATCCTGCTTATTTTTCTTTTTCTGCCCAGGATGATTCTACCTATTTCTGGAGGGTTGATTCCAAAAATGATCTGGGTATAACAGAAGGTCAGGTTTGGTCCTTTACACTCAATCCAACAGTTAATGCCATTGACGAAACCCAGGATCAAGACAAAAATTATTTTGAAACCGTTTTCCCCAACCCCTTTACCTCCAAAACCCATCTGAGCTATTCAATACCAGACAAAGGAATAGTCGAAATTAACCTTGTGGACACCAATGGACAAATCGTTCAGAATTTATTACAAAAAAGCCAACCCGCGGGAAAATATAATTTGACAATTATCCCTGAAAATACACTTCCAAAGGGAGTTTACTTTTGCCAGATTTACCACAAAAGCCAGTTAGCGGACACCATCAAGGTGGTTATCCAATAAATAATAGCATTAACCCTTGAAAATAAGCCAAATGTGAATTTCAGCACGCTTATTGTTAATTATTGAATATTCGAAATCATTTTCTGGTCCTAATATTGTACATGAGTGATTTTGAAAAAGTTCTAAAACAAAGAATATTTTGTATGAAAAAGCAATTACTAAAAAATCCTGTTTGGTTAATGATTTTTGCTTTGTTGCTCACAGGGCCCATAGCATTTTCCCAGGTTACAGGAACAGTTAGCTCCTCTGATGGTTCAGAAACCCTTATTGGGGTTAATATACTTATTAAGGGTACCTTACAGGGTACGGTTACTGATTTTGACGGTAATTTTTCCCTCGAAGCATCCCCTCAAGACACGCTCATATTTTCATATACAGGCTATGAAACACAGGAAATCTGGGTTGGAAACCAAAACCTCATAAATGTACTCATGCAGGAGACCTCGACAGATCTTGGAGAAGTTGTGGTCATAGGATATGGTTCCATGCGCAAAAGTGATGTCACCGGCTCCATCATTTCTGTTACAGATGAAGCCCTGACAGATGTAAGAGCCGGAAACGTACTTGAAGCCCTGCAAGGGCGAATTGC
>QQUB01000711.1 GCA_008501835.1 Bacteroidota bacterium | reverse complement strand
ATGAAGCGTTCCAAAGCCAATGGGGTTTGTGGTGGAGCAGGAGGATACCAAATGTGGAAATAAGATGAACCGGGCGATAAAAGGATCAATACCGAACGCGCCGAAGAAGCTCTTGGAACCGGTGCTGAAATCATTGCTGCTAATTGTCCCTTTTGCCTGACAAAGTTGGAAGATGGCGTGAAGGAAAAGGAAAAGCAGGATTCAGTCATGGTTTACGACCTTGCTGAAATGATCGTTAATAATATGAAATAATGAAAGGCATAGGAATGTAGAATTTTTTGTACAGCTGCCTTAACCAAGTAAATCGAACAACAATTATGGAAAAGACGGTTTGTAAAACTTCTTTTTGGTCCTTACTCAAGGGCCAGCTCAACAACCTGAATTCGGAAGAGTTTGCAGATAAAATTGCAGTGGCCCCGGAGGGTGAATTTTTGTTAATTGATGTGCGGTCTCCTGAAGAATTCAACCAGGGTAGTTTTCCGGATGCGCGGAATATTAATTATTCTTCCGGAGATCTTTGGGACCAGCTGGAGATGTTGAATAAAGAAAAGGACATTTTCGTTTTTTGTCGCTCCGGAAGGAGAAGTATCCGGGTTTGCACACTGCTGAGGAACGGAGGGTTTGATAAAGACAAAGTTTTTAACCTGGACGGTGGGTTGAATTCCTTCTCAAAATACTATGATTTTGAATTGAACAGACTTTAATTAAATATTGGACATAAAAAAACCGGAGTATTGAAAAATGCTCCGGTTTTTTTTTGATTTGGCTCTATCCTAGCCTTCAATAGCTGCAATTCCGGGCAGATCCTTTCCTTCGAGAAATTCGAGCATAGCTCCTCCTCCCGTGGAAACATAACTCACGTCATCTGCCAGTTCCAGCTGATTAATAGCGGCAACAGAATCGCCACCACCGATTAATGAAAAGGCTCCATTTTTAGTGGCTTTGGCAATTTGTTCTGCGACGGATTTAGTGCCGCCCGCGAAATTACTCATTTCAAAAACACCCATAGGTCCGTTCCATAATAGTGTTTTGGATTCGGCAATTACCTTTCCAAATTCCTCAACCGCCTTTGGTCCAATATCAAGTCCCATCCATCCATCTGGAATTTCCATATTGGATTTGATGGCTGAATTGGCATCATTAGCAAAATTATCAGCAATGATAGAATCTTCAGGTAAACAGATTTTGACTCCTTTGGCTTTCGCTTTTTTCAATAATTCAAGCGCAAGATCCAGCTTGTCTTCTTCAACAAGAGAATTACCTACATTACCTCCCTGTGCTTTGAAGAATGTGTAAGCCATACCTCCGCCTATGATCAAATTATCAACAAACTCAAGCATTCTTTCCAGCAACAAAATCTTGTCAGAAACCTTAGCTCCTCCGGAAATAGCCGTTAACGGCCTTTCAGGGTTGTTGAGCACTTTATTGGCATTAAGGATCTCAGCTTCCATCAGGAACCCAAAGGATTTTTTGTCCTTGGCAAAGAAATCAGCTACCACGGCAGTAGAAGCATGGGCTCTGTGAGCTGTTCCAAAGGCGTCATTAACATAAACATCACCCAGTACGGATAATTGTTCTGCAAAATCCTTATCTCCTTTTTTCTCTCCATTATTGAAGCGAGTATTTTCCAGGAGAAGGATTTCTCCAGGCCTGAGATCTGCACTCATCGCTTCTGCTTGTCCGCCTACAGTTTCCGGACAGAATTTAACCTTTACTCCGGTAAGGTCAGACAAATGGCCCACGAGATGCTTCAAAGTGAATTTTTCGACATTGATACTGCCATCATCTTTCAGTTTTTTGAGAGGACGGCCCAAATGAGACATCAATACCACTGATCCTCCCTTCTCAAGGATGGCCTTTATGGTAGGCAAAGCCTTCCGCATTCGGGTGTCATCAGTAATCTCAAAATTTTCATTGAGGGGTACATTGAAATCCACCCGTACCAAAGCCCTTTTATCTTTAAATTCCAGATTCATGAGTTTGAAAATTAACATACAGGTACAATAACCAAATTGGCTCAAAGGTACCTGGTTAAAAAAAAGGAAGGAATCCCGGTGGTCCGAAATTCCTTCCTGTTATTGAGTTTTATTACTTAGTGCAAATTATGTGAGCCAGATCGGCTAAACGAGCGGAATAACCGGCCTCGTTGTCATACCAGCTGACTACTTTCAGCATTCTTCCTTTTACGTCTGTTAATCCAGCGTCAAAAATGGAAGAGTAAGGGCTGCGAACGATGTCACTGGATACGATTGGATCCTCAGTGTATTGCAAAATGCCTTTCATTGGTCCACTTTCAGCGGCTGCCTTGAACTTAGCATTTACTTCCTCGACTGTTGTATCTTTCTCCAGAACCACGTTAAGCTCGATTACAGAACCAGTGATGGTAGGAACACGCATCGCAATGGCAAATAATTTATCATCAATTTCCGGAACAACTTTTCCAACAGCTTTTGCAGCACCGGTACTTGTTGGTATCATGTTAAAAGCTGCTGCACGTGCACGACGAAGGTCACTGTGAGGAGCATCCTGAATGCGCTGATCTCCAGTGTAAGCATGGATTGTAGTCATTGACCCAACCTCAACTCCCCAGTTTTCACAGAGGATCTTGGCTACAGGTGCCAGACAGTTAGTAGTACAGGAAGCATTGGAGAATACATTATGACGACGGTCCAGATCTTCACCATTTACACCCAATACAATTGTTTGGATACCATCACCCTTTCCAGGAGCAGAGAGCAATACATCTTTTGCACCCGCTGTAAGGTGTTTGCCAGCTGATTCTTTAGTACGGAATATTCCCGTGCATTCCAAAACCAGGTCAACACCTAATTCAGCCCATGGAAGTTTTTCCGGATCTCTTTCAGCAGAAGCATGGATTGATTTTCCATTGATGATCAAAGCATCGTCAGTGGATTCAACAGTTCCTTCGAAAGGACCCTGAGCAGAGTCATATTTAAACAAGTGAGCCAGTGTTGCGTTATCGGTTAAATCGTTGATGGCAACGACCTCAATATCGTCTTTGAGGAGCAGGTTTCTAAGTGTTAAACGACCAATGCGGCCAAACCCGTTGATTGCTATTTTTTTTGACATGGTACGAAGTTGATTTTAATTAAAAATTGAAAGTGTAAAAATAACACAAACGCAATTCAATTGCAACACAAATTTACAAAAAAAAGTAATTATTTTAGAATCTAAACTAACTAAATAAGTGAGGTATTTTTTCGGGGTTTTACACTACTCAATTTAGGGTAGGATGGGAAGTGAATATATAGGTATAGGTATTCCCTTGACAGGGGAAGGTCAAAGTTTTTCTTTTTTACGAAATCCAACTGAAAAGAGTGGTTTTTTTTGCGGTTTTGCGGGAGGAATCAGGACTTCTTAAGTCTATCTGCAAATTGCTTTCTGAACTTAGTTACTTTTGGTGTAATGACAAAAGTGCAATAAGGGTTACGGCTTCCTGTTTTGGCATAATAGTTTTGGTGATAAGTTTCCCCTGGAAAGAACTCTTTCAGTGAAGTTATTTCGGTGGTGATAGGATCATCCCAGATTTTAGGGGCTATTTCGTTTGCTGATTGTTCGGCAATTATCTTTTGATTTTCATCATGATAAAAAATAGCTGAACGATATTGAGGCCCAACGTCATTTCCCTGTCGATTGAGCGTAGTTGGATCATGAATAGTCCAGAAAATGTCGAGAATCTCTCCAAAACTTATTTTTTCCTTGTTGTATTTGATTTGAATAACTTCGGCATGATCTGTTGTCCCGGAACACACATCCCTGTAATTAGCAGTTTCCGCTGTTCCACCAGCGTATCCGGAAACAACAGATTCGACACCTTCCAGTTGTTGATAAACGGCCTCCAAACACCAGAAGCATCCTCCACCAAGCGTAGCTAGTTCGTAATTCATGATCTGCCAGTTATTAGTTTGTTATTGTATCAACAAACGAGACTGTTTTTGGTTGTTTCCGGAAGAACACCACCGGTAATAGAGTTTAGGAAAATCGTTAGGCTTTCCCGTTTTTTCATATCCAGTTCGTAACTGATATTATGCGTAAAATAGTGTTCAAGATCAAATTCCTGTTCCGGGATTATCAGGATGAGTTCAGGAATTGCCATAACCCCTTTTTTCATAGCCTCGTTGAAGCCATTAATAAAAGATTCCGGAAGGGGACGATTACTAACCCAGGCAGCAAAAACAAAAGGCAATCCAGTATGGGCTTTCCAGGTTTCGCCAAGATCATAAACAAAGGGATACTTCTGGTCAAGACCTATTGTTCTGTCACCGATAACAAGCCCACCCTTTTTATCTTTTATCTGATCGATATATCCGGGAGAAGCCGGAATCAATTCTGGGTTTAATTTCCAATAATCCCTGAGCAGTAACCTGGTAAGTTCTACAGAAGTTCTGGAATGAAAATCAAGATAAATGGACTCCATTTCTTCGATAGGGCACTGACCGTAGATACAGACAGTTTTAACGCTGCCATTGGTGCCGATGCAAAAGCTGGAAATAATTTCCGGGTTGGCCAGTTCCGGAATGGCAGCAACGGGTATGAGCCCAAGATCTGCTTCACCGGAATTCAGCTTTTTGGCACAAACGGAGGGGATATCAAGATGAAGGTCTATTTGGTCTGCAATTTCGCTGTTCAAAATACCGTATAACAATGGTTTGGTATTGAGATAGCTAACTGCCGTGACTTTGATTTTGTCCATAATTAATTATTGACAACAGGAAGTGACATATACCCTTTGTAGGATTTGTCATCTTCAAATTGAACATCAGTATAGTCGGTTACTACATTATAGAGTGTATCTCTTTCCTTGGCAACGTACCCTGAGTTCCTGATTGTTTTGACCAATTCTTCCGTACTCATGGCCGGGTTTTGTTCTTCTGAACCTGCCATTGAATAAATCTTTGTTGTATCGTCAATGGTGCCATCGAGGTCATCAACTCCAAAATCCAGGGACATTTGAGCTGTTGTTCGACCAATCATGGGCCAGTAGGCTTTGATATGCTCGAAATTATCGAGAAAAATTCTGCTGATAGCATAATTCCTGAGGTCTTCAATCACACTGACTTCTGGAACATGAGCCATTTCATTGTTTTTATTCCTGAATTTCAGAGGGATGAAGGTTTGGAAACCACCTGTTTTATCCTGCAATTCACGTAAGCGGTTCATATGGTCAATCCGATGGGCAAATGTTTCCAGGTGACCATAGAGTATGGTGGCATTTGATCTTAGTCCCATCTCATGCCAGATTTCATGAATCCTCAACCACTCATCAGAACTGCATTTACCACCGGCTATTTCGTCTCTCAATTGCTCATCAAAAATTTCTGCTCCGCCACCCGGCAAAGAGTCAAGCCCTGCCTCATGCATGGCTTTCATGCCTTCCTCATAACTGATCTTGGCTTTTTTGAAAATATAGTGATATTCAACAGGTGTAAGAGCCTTGATATGTAGTTCGGGTCTGTGAGCCTTAATGGCCTTGTAAAGATCAGTATAAAATTCGAAGTCATACTGAGGAAGCACACCACCGACAATATGCACCTCGGTAACTGGCTGATCATCATATTTCTTGACCATATCTATCACCTCTTCCAGGGTGTATTCCCAGCCGTCGCTTCTTTGTTTGATCATTCTGGAATATGAACAGAACTTACAGGTGTAAAGACAAACGTTGGTAGGTTCCACATGGAAATTGCGATTGAACCAGGTTGTTTTACCGTGTTTTTGATGCCTGATAAAGTTTGCTAAAGTTCCTACGAAGGACAAGGGACCTTTTTCGTACAACAATATACCTTCATCAGTTGTGATGCGTTCGCCTTTTTGAACTTTTTTGGCAATTGCTTTTAAATCCCCTGCTAGGTTTTTGTCATTGATAAGTGTTCCGAGATCTATTGTGGTTTGCATAACTCAAAGTTAAAATCAATTTCGTAATTTTCAATAATAATTGAAAGTTATTTTTTTGCGCTCAAAAATGCAAAACTACACTAAAGAACACTGGTGTAATAATAATAGTTGAAAAACTTCGGGAATAGCTCTGGATGAAAAAAATTATATTCCGTTTTTTTGTTAAAACTTTTCTGGAGTGTTAATTTTCTGTTATGTTTGCTAACCAAGTCCGGGAGATGAAAAATTTTGAGCCCGGGCAGCGAAATCCTGGTCCGGAGAATCTATTGGGTTTTAGCAGGTGATAGACCAAATTGGTCGTTCCGAATGGTCCATTTGATGATCTGTTAACGGACTTTGACCGGGTAGGAATAACATACAACAAAACGAGAAGGCTTTATTCGTCAGTTTCATTTATTAATTTAAAATGAAGCGATAATTATTGAATAAAACTACCCTTACGGTTTTCCTTTTTTTTGGATATTGTCGGCTAGAAGAAAAAAACAATTTAAATTTTTTAAATTTTTAGGTGTTAAACCTGATAAATTTGTGTGAATTTTTATTTACATAACTTTTATACGTGCTCTTAAATTAATTTTCACCCTTTCCATTCGAAAACTTTATTGGCTCTATTCTGATGGATGTTAAGAGAACCCGGTGAACGGTTTTCTCTTTTTCCGTGATGTTATCAGAATGGGAGTTTATTGTATCAATTTTGAAAGAATGTCGGAAGGTTATCCCTCCGGAAAATTATCAGCACTTATAATTTGTTATGAAAAAAAGCTACAATTTACTTCTTGTAATTCTTTTCCTTTTTATTTCTTTCCACGCCATTTCACAAGGTGACTGTAGTTCAGCAGTTCCTATTTGCGATGATAGCCAGATAATAATGGATCCATCCGGGATAGGTAATATTGATGATTTTGCCAGTCCCAATAATAGTGAAGGGTGCCTTTTATCGGAAGAAGATAACTCCTATTGGCTGGAGATCGAATTTGATGTCTCCATGCCAGCAAATTCCCTTTTGGAATTTACGGCCACTTCCGTAGGTACACCTGTTGATACCGACTTTGCTATGTGGGGTCCTAATCCTGATTGTAGTAACCTGGGGTTGCCGATTGTCTGTAATTTTTCCGCTTCAGATATTGCAGGGTTGTCGAGTACAGGAACCAACAGTGGTTATGAGCCCGCACTTGTCGTACAGCCCGGAGAAACCTATTTTATCCTGGTGAACGATTACAGCAGTGACGGAGGTCCTATGTCGCTTACATTTGATGGGACTGCTCCCAACCAGGCTTCCGATTTCATTATTTGTGACGGCTGTGTTGTAAATGTTTTTGCCGGGAATGATATTACCCTTT
>QQUB01000327.1 GCA_008501835.1 Bacteroidota bacterium | reverse complement strand
GTAATGGTAATCCAGATAGAGGCTGAAATAACTCAAGGCAAAGGAAGTGGGTGTCTCCTCAAAAAAATGCTGGCCGATCATGTCGAGCAGGGCCTGGTTTTTGGAAAACCGTTGGAGGTAGGTTTCGAAAGGTTCTTCGTTGAGTTTATTGATTTTTCTTACCGTGAAGAGAAATTTGAATATCCAAGGCAGCAGTTCCCTGAATAGATATTTTTTGTTTTGAGGAATATCCATAAAAGCAGGATTGTCCACGGCGTACAATACATCCATGTATCGCATTATTTTCCGGATTTCCTTTATGATCCGATGGATATCGGCTTTGTTCTCAGGAAAATGCTTTGTCAGGAAAGTTTCGTATTGTTCAAGACTTTTCTGGTCTTTCAGGATAAGCACATCATTACCGAGGGCAATAGATATCCTGCTTTTGGACCACTCCAACTCAATGCCCAGCTGTGCCAACATCGGAAATACAATTCCCGAATTTTCTATAGACCTCAAACCGCCATCAAAATAAACGCCATTTCGCTCAAAAGTCTGTACCAGGCCTCCTGTTTTACCCTGTTGTTCAAAAAGTGCGACAGTTTGGCCCGCCCTGGTCAGGTAAGCTGCAGCCGTTAGTCCGGCGATTCCACCTCCGACAATTACCGTGTCAAATTTCATATGCCCCTGTTTTACCTTCCAAAATATTTACTGCAGACCAAAGAACCTGAAGGGGCCTCATGTTTATCGAATTTTTGTCTTGTTCCTGAATGCTCATACAATACATTAAATGAAATTAGAGTAGACCAATTTCGTGAATTTGTCAGGATGGTGGATGTTCTCAAAGAGGGGAGGTAAATTGATCGTAATTTACGATTATTTTTCCCTTTCCACGCGCTTGTTACTAAAATCCCTCCAAAAGCTTCCTGTAATCATATAACTGATTACCACAAACAATCCCCCTAAATATATGCCATTCCCGAAGAGGTCATCAAACCCATAGGAGTAAATGTAAAGTGTTAACGAAATGGACAGGTTTAATAATCCGTAAAGTTTGTTCTGTAAATGGCCAAATCCAAAAGCACTCAGCATGTTGCCTTTCCATGTTCCAAGTACAAAATGAGGCAGGCCGTTGACGAGTGTAAGTCCGATGAAAAAATCTATTAAGGTCATTTGAAAATATTAGGTTGAGTGATACGAGTATTAATTGCGAGTTCCGGGTTACAGGTTACAGGTTTTGGGATTGCGCCAGAGTTTGCATCCTGGCTTTTTTAGCTGAAGACACTTTTCCAGTTTCTGCATAAATTTTAAGGTCTGTACATACCTGACGTACATTTTTGGAAATTTGTTTTTTCATCTGGCCTCCAAGAAGTGCTCCAATAAACCTTTTGAGGTGGATGGTGATGTCCATTTCTACCAAAGATTTTTGGGGCCCTACTTCTACCACCCTCCAGCGATTACTTGTAAATAATACGAAGTCGGGAGTTCCTCCGGTGATTTTATATTCGAGTTCCCGGGAAGTATCGTCGAAGAGGGTTAGTTTTTCATGTATTTGATCATAACCTTTGATATCGACATGGCAGGTTCTTTCACTACAGGTTGCGCCTTCAAATTCGGCATCGCCATTACCTGTAGAATGATCAACCGAGGTACTCCAAATACCGACATCCTGAAATTCACGGGCAATTGTCCAAAGGGAATCCGCCGATACGTTGATGACTTCACTGGTTATTTTGAATTTAAGTTCCTTGAACTTCTTTGCTTGTTGTGCCATTGCTGATGAATTAAGTGTGATGGTTAATAAAATGAGTGTTATCAATTTGTTCATAATTAACTGTTTGATTTGATAACACAAAGATTGGGGTATAAACAGGCAAAAACTTTCTGCTTTTGGTCAACTATTTTCCGATTTGGGTCAGGCGGTACCCGGAAGGAGAATTGTTGAACTTTTCCCGGAAGGAAGCTGAAAAGGTGGTGGTATCCTGAAAGCCGGATTCAAAGGCAATGTCGGTAATGGAATGATTGGTAGTACTCAACAGTTTAGCAGCATGCTGTAATCTTCTTTCTTTGATATATCGTGCGGGTGTTTCATGATAGACTTTTTTGAACTCCCGTTTAAATGAAGACAAGCTTTTGTGACAGATGAATGCCAGCTCTTCAATGCTGATATTGCTGAAAATGTTACTTTCGATAGCGGAAGTGAAGTGCAGTTTTTCCGGTGTAAAAAGGTCGGCGATGAATTGCTGGATATTGTTGTAATGTTCAGATTTCAGAAGTATCAGGATCAATTCTTTCATTTTTAACAATGCCAGTTCTTCATCCATTAATTCAGGATTGTCAAAATAGATATTCAGGCCATTGATGAACTTGTAAAGCAATTCATTGCCTATCATTTTTTTGGGTGGAAGGGTCCTGGTTTCCTTATCCAGGAATGAGGGAGATTCATATTTATAAATTTCATGGAGAATGTCGGGATAAAAAAAGATGACAATTCCATCCCAGTCGCCCTCTTTAAGGTGGGCAACATAACTTCCGCACTTTTTCAGCAGTGCTTCAGTGGGCCCGATTTTAACGGCTCCATGTAAATCAAAAACTTCATAGGATCCTTCAACCATGTAGAACAGGCAGGCCATATCTTCCATTTTACCGGCCACTTGAATGGGCGTTTTGAATTTTGCCCGTTGGAAAAGGGGCTTTCCCTGGAAGGTAACAGTGCTTTCTTGGATTATCATGAGATAAAATTAGGGAATTCAGTAAGTTCTGACTTTCTGAAAAAGGTCAAATGTTGGAATTAGTGATGTGTAGATTTGGTATGTTTTTACAAAGGACTCCTTTCAAAATTAGGCTAGGATTCCGCAGTCAAGTAGTTAACCAGGCTTTCCTTCAGAAAATGTTCCCAGGTTGAGGAGCAAAAATCAAAACACAAAAATTCAGGGATCAATCCTTCATGTTTAAATTCCAGAAGGGTCTTTTGATTTCCAAGGTTGATTAACTTCCAATGGATTTTGGTTCCCACCCATTCTTTTTCTACGCCGGTTAGCCCTTTAATTTTTTGATTAGCATCGATACATTCCCAAATTACTTCCTCATCTTTTACGAATTTGATTACCTTGAATTGATACCATGGTTCACCCCAGGACACCTTAAAAATAATCCCTTCCTTATCAATTTTATGATCTTGTTTTCCCCACCAGTTGGACAGATTTATGCAAATGGCCTCAAAAACATTTGGGACGGAAGTCATTATCTCAACGGAAGTTGCGTAACTGTTTGTCATAAATAATTTTGTAATGGAACAAATTCCCCGGAAGAATGGAAGGCAGGTTGTTTGAGCCAAAAATGGCTTTACTGTTTTTCCACAAATTCCTTGAATTGCCGCATCCATTTTTCGCCTTGTTTGCGATACATGCCGGGGAAGAGAATAGCTATTAGTTTTGGCATGATCCAGTTGATTCTGGTGTACTCAAATTCGTATTCATATCTGGTACGATTGCGGTCCAGTTCGATGAATTTACACCTCATAAAATTATCCATATGGATGTGGTGATAAAACGCTTCGAAAGATTCCGGAAGTTGATTGGACTTGATGGTTTCAGTCAGCTCCATATCCCGGCTGCCGTATTTGTAATACATGTTTGAAACCGTACCATCTTTACCGGGTTCTCCTTCCACCAATTCTTTTCTGACAAAGCCATCCTGGTATTCGCCCAGGTAAGCCGGGTCAACAAAGAATTTCACTACCTCTTCTCTTGATTTGTTGATGTCAACTGAGCCTTTGAATTTCATAGTTTTGATTGTTTGCTTATTCAATGATTCCTAAGATATCAAAAATGACAATTCTTTATTGTATTTTCATGGGTAATTGTAAACAAAAATTCAGACTTATGAAGATCCTGAAATACATTCTTTTTGCGATTGTAGGACTTGCAATCATTTTTTTCGCCTTTGGATTTATTAAGCCTACGGTCAATTATGGTCATGAGATCACCGTGAGCAAATCTGTGGAAGAAGCCTGGGCCGTTACGCAGGATGATTCAAAATATCATCTTTGGCTGGAAGGGTTTAAAAGCATTGAATTGATCAGCGGAGAGTCCGGAGAGGTAGGCAGTAAATATAAGGTGTTAGTTAATCCAGGTGAGGGCCAACCGGATTTTGAAATGATTGAAACACTCGTTTCAATTGAAGAATTTGATCATGTGGACTTGCATTTCGACAGCGACATGATGGATTTTGATCAAAAAATGCTGTTTTCGGATGCAAATGGAGAAGTCAAGGTTAGAACAGAATCCACGGTTACCGGGAAAAATCTGATTATGCGCTCCATGTTTGCCATAATGGAAACGTTTGGAGGGAGCTTTCAGGCCCAGGAAGAGATCAATATTGAGGCATTAAAGAAGGTGATTGAGGAGAATACGACGGATTATTATCCGGAACCCGAGGTGGTGGAGATTGAAGAGGTTGCTGAAGAAGGGGATGGTGAGTAACGATTAGCGGTTTCTCAATTTTGATTCTGGATGGGAAAATAATGAGAAGAGGAGAATTTACCCTGCTGGCCGGATACGCGTCAAATTAGTAAGTACATCCGAAAGGGACTCCCTAATTTTGGTCATTCTTCCAGGAGGCAAGCCCTCATATGACGTACCTACGGCACTTTTTTTCTCTTTAGCAGGCTAAATTTACCCATATTTGGTCTCTACGAGACTTTTTAGTCCCAGCGGGACCGAATATAGGTAAAAACTAGCTGCAAGAATATCTGAAGTGCCGTAGGTATGTCATGTGTTTTTACTAATTTGACGCCTATCCCGCTGGCCGGGTCAAATTGGGGGTGGTGGACATTTGCCTTGGGAGATTCCACCCCCGATTATTAGACAAAAATTTTCATTTTTTGACTTATAATCGACCCCGCCAGCGGGGTAAAGTTTTGTTCGCTCAACCGTTTATCAATCTCGATAGTCCGGTATATGGGTTCAATGCCATTATTTCATATCCGTCCATATCCTTTTTGTGATTTTCCATTCACCGGATGTGTTTTTTTTATAAATGGTAATAGCATACGATTCGGCCTCCCGGTCCATTTTGAAATCACCTTTTTCGTAAGTAAAAGACAGCTTTCCATTTTCATAGGTATAGGCCATATTGGAAGTTCCTGAAATATCTAAAATTTCTAAATCATAGTAGTGTATTATTGTTTTCGAACTATCATTTGGAAACCAAAAATCGGTAATGGCTTTTTTACCTTGAAGGGGCATCAGCCCACTGGGAATAATAGTTGCTGAATCAGCGTAGAGTCCAAGCACTTTTTCGGAATCATTTTCCAGCCAGCCGGCGGTGTAATCTTTACTTATTTCTTTTATTTGCTCGATGTCTTCAGGTGAAAGTGTAAAACCCTCCTTGTTTTGGGATGGGCTTTTAGTACATGCGCTGATTGTCAGGAGAAAAAGGAGCAATATGAATGGAACGAAAATTGTTCTGTTGACTTGAATTGAATTTTCCATTTATTTGAAATTAAGCGGTTACCTAATATTCATCCGGTTTTATTGATTTACCAGTCCTTCACTATCTGTTTTTATCAAAAGAACATCACTTTTTTCCCGGCTAAAAGGCTCGGAATGCCCTGTAAGGATAAATCCACCATCATTGGTCTCTCTTACCGTGTAACCGAAGTCCATTTTATCCGGGGTGCCATAGTTTCTTGTCCATACGACATCCCCGGTATTATTGGTTTTTATTAGGTACACATCTCTGTTTTGACTAGTAAATCCAATGGCGATATATCCGCCATCCCTGGTTTGATGACCTTTAATTCCTCTTTCTTCACCAGTCCCACCATGGACCGTCATCCATTGATTTTCGCCTTTGGCATCAGTTTTGATCAGGTAAACATCTCTATGACCGGCGGTTGCAAAGCTCTCTCCGTATCCTGTGATAAATAAACCACCATCATCCGTAAGCGCTATAGCGTGGCCGACGTCGTAGGCATCTTTTCCAAAAGTTTTGTGCCATTCCTGTTGTCCGGATGCATCGGTTTTTAACAAATATCCGTCCCGGTCATTGGGATTTATGCTGGTATAACTGTAGGTTATTCCAGCTGCAGCATATCCGCCATCCGGTGTTTGTTGTACAGAGAAAATGCGATCAGTTTTCTCGCCCCCATAGGTTTGTGACCATTCTTCATTACCGTCTTTATCAACTTTTATCAGGTATGCATCTATTTCGCCATTGCCTTCGCTGTTTGTTTGGGCAGCAATGATAAAACCCTTGTCTTTGGTGATCCGAACATCCCATCCAAATTCTTCTCCGGGGCCTCCAAACGTTTTAGTCCAAAGGGTATCGCCTTTGGCATCCGTTTTTAGTAAATAAATATCCATGGCCCCATTCCCAAAACTATTGGTGTAACCTGCAATAATAAATCCTTTATCATCCGTTTGGCGTACAGCCCAGCCGTTATCGCTTCCCTGTCCTCCATAAGTCTTTTTCCATAGGATTTCTCCCCGGGCATTGGTTTTAATCAGGAAAACATCTTCCTGTCCATAGCTGCCTTCTGTGGTGTATCCGGTGAGAATAAAGCCTCCGTCGTTAATTTCTTCTACGGTGACTCCTCGATTAATGCCTGTATCGCCAATATATTTGATGAATGTTGTTTGCTCTGTCTTTTCCTTCGGAGGTTTGTTTTGAATGGCGCAGGTAAATGACAAGAGGATCAGGCAGGTGGTTAAGGTGATTCCATATTTTGTTTTCATAATTGCTTATTTAATTTTTCCATCATGAAATCCGGCTCTTTTCCATAGGCCGGATTCAAATACCCAAATATTCGTTATTCTGTATTCATTGTCTACAACTTCATTTTGCCTTTTGCTGGATACAAGGATCTTTCCTGTTGCAATGGCGACATTATTGTGATAGGTGATTTCGAGATCCTCCATGGTATAATTCAGGACTTCAAGGTTACCGGTTTGAATGTCCTTTTCTCTTTTCCGTAAATAATTTAGCCAGGTGTCTTTCCCAATAGATTTTGAATTTCCGTTGGTGTGGATGTAATTGTCGGTAATCATCGATTGCAAAAGAGCTGTATTGCCATCCCGGAAAGCCTGGTTAAATTTTTCAAGCGTTTCGACTAGAGCTTCTTTATCAGCTTCAGATAATATCTGTTGTTGCTTTTCAGGAGAGCAATTGGTGAAGCTGATGGCTGTAATTGCTATCAATACTAATTTCAATACCTTCATTATATTTTATTTAGTTCTGACCAATATTTAGTTTAGTTACTCCAAAACCAGCTTTTTCAATACACGGATGTTTT
>QQUB01000556.1 GCA_008501835.1 Bacteroidota bacterium | reverse complement strand
GCCAGCAAAAACAGGGATAAAAAACAAGAAGATATATCCAAAGAGCAAATGGTCCGTCATGAAAGAATAGATAGCCGTGACCAGGCAAATGACGACGATAAAACCTGTGGCGATCAGCATTCTCCTAAGGAAAAACACCTTTTCGGTCTGGTCGTCTAACTTGTGGAGGAAACTGTATAATTCGTGGGTTTCAAAGTAGTCAGGACCAAATTCCAGCAGCAAGGCCAAATCATCATTGACAGCCTGCTCAATACGGAGCAGACTTCTGTCCAAATGATCTGTTCTTTTGAAAAGCTGCATAAAAAAGAAGATTGCGTTCGTTGATTAAGAAACGAAAATACAAAAAAAAATTCTTGACCGCAAGGCAGTATATGCAACGGTCAAGAATTTTTAACATCCCTTTAAGGAAAGGACGTTTTCAGGTATTGGATCGATAAATCCGAAAAGGAAGAAAAAAAGTGAACAGGATCCTTAGAAATTACAACTCTTCGTCAGAATTAAGTTCATTTTCGATTTCCTTGGCAAGGATGAGGTCCACACCAGCTTCCACTGTATCAACAATGGTCAGCACTGAATCCAGCCTTGAGATGGTAATCAGTTTTTGAACGGAAGGATGATCAATACCCGTAATGATAAAGTTTCCGAGGGCCTTCCAAAGCCGGTTGGCTGTCAAAATGGCGCTCAACCCGGAAGAGTCCACAAACTTTACATCTGAAAGATCAAAAATCAGGTTCTGAACTCCTTCGTTGGAGAGCAGGACAAACTCTGATTTCAGATCCGGAGCAAGCAGAGAATTCAGGTTCTCTTCCTCCAGTTTGAAGGTTGTGTATTTGGATTGTTTATCTATTACGAACTTCATGTATTAAATTAATTTTTAGGCAATCTGGTCGACGGTCTATATAGGCACCGACACATTTAATTCTGCCCCACAAATGTATCAAATTTAAAACTAGTAAACATAAATATTTGTAAAAATATTGCCATTGCAAAAAAATTGCGTTCCTTAGTGCAATAACTGTAACACCTTGTAGCATCAAAGGTTTTACTTTTCGAAAGCTTTACGAATAAGAGTGAGCCTAAGGAAAACAATAATTATATCTTGATGTTATATATCAACAGTTACCTTGTCACCTATTTCACACTACCCTAACAAAAAATAACCTGATTTGTCATTAAAATCGGAAAAAAAGGCAGGAATTACTGCCTGGCACGGTTTTTATGAATTTTTATGGAACCATACTTGATTAAAAGGCATATTATTAAGATTATTGTGTATAAGAAATTGACGAATTAAATTAAGATGAATAATAAAAAATTTTCCCCGAAGGTTAAACAAGTCATAGCTAAAAGCCGCGATGAGGCTTTGAGACTTGGATATGACTTTATCGGTACGGAGCATTTATTACTTGGAATCGTCTCTGACAACAGGAGCCTGGCCATCCGTGTTTTACAATCACTGGAAGTAAACCCGGTCCAGCTCAGACAAGTCATTGAAGAATCTATTCAAAGGCTTCATACCTCTATTGCCAATCTCAATGTTGGCAACCTTCCTTTCAATCGTCAGGCCGAAAGAGCCCTAAAAGTTACTTTCCTGGAAGCAAAGCTTCTGAGAAGTGAAGAAATTGATACGGAACATCTGCTTTTGTCCATTCTCAAGAATAAGGACAATCCTGCAGCGAAAATACTCGAGCAGTTCAATGTAGATTATCAAACTTACAAAGACGAGCTGGAATATGTCAAGCAGGAACTCGATATAGATGATCGCATTGATCCGTTTGCCCAGGCTTCGGATGCTGATGAACCATACGACGAAGAGGATAACCCTTCCAAAGGTTATCACCAGGGTCGTAAATCACCTACAAAATCGAGAACTCCCGTATTGGATAATTTCGGTAGAGATATCACGAAACTTGCTGAAGAGGACAAACTGGATCCAATTATCGGTCGTGAAACAGAGATCGAACGTGTTTCTCAGATTTTGAGCCGTCGTAAAAAGAATAATCCTATCCTCATCGGGGAACCTGGTGTTGGTAAAACTGCCATCGTCGAAGGTCTAGCCCTCAGGATCGTGCAAAAGAAAGTATCCCGTACGCTGTTTAACAAGCGTCTCGTGATGCTGGACCTCGCTGCTTTGGTGGCAGGTACCAAATATCGTGGGCAGTTTGAGGAAAGGATGAAAGCCATCATGACGGAACTCGAAAAATCCAGGGACGTTATTCTGTTCATCGACGAGATCCACACTATTGTTGGTGCTGGTGGTGCAACAGGTTCTTTGGATGCCTCCAATATTTTCAAACCAGCCCTCGCCCGTGGAGAGCTTCAGTGTATTGGAGCTTCAACTCTGGACGAATACCGTCAACACATTGAAAAAGACGGCGCCCTGGACAGAAGATTCCAGAAGGTAATGGTTGATCCTCCATCAGCGGAGGAAACTGTTCACATCCTTCACAATATCAAGGGTAAATACGAAGAGTTTCATAACGTCAGTTACGATAACGAAGCCATCGATGCTTGCGTTAACCTGAGTGACCGTTATATCTCTGACCGCTTCCTTCCGGACAAAGCTATCGACATCCTGGACGAAGTTGGTGCAAGAGTTCACCTCAAGAACATATTCGTTCCCGCTCATATTGAAGAACTTGAGAAGGAAATTGAAGAGCTCAAAGAGTTGAAAAACCAGGCAGTTAAAAGCCAGCAGTATGAAAAAGCTGCTGATCTGCGCGATAAAGAATCCAAGCTGGTCAGAAAGCTTGAGTTTGCAAAAGTTCAATGGGAAGAAGAAGCTAAAACCAAGCGTTATCCGGTAATTGAGGATGACATTGCAGAAGTGGTGGCCATGATGACAGGTATTCCTGTGAACAGAGTTGCTCAGAACGAGAGTAAGAAACTCATTGAGATGAAATCCGATATGCAAAGTGTCATTATCGGTCAGGATGAAGCTATCACAAAGATCACCAAAGCGATTCAAAGAAATCGCGTTGGGTTGAAAGATCCTACCAAACCAATTGGTTCTTTCATTTTCCTCGGACCAACCGGTGTTGGTAAAACCGAGCTGGCCAAAGCGCTGGCACGTTATCTCTTTGACAGCGATGATGCACTCATTCGTATCGATATGAGTGAGTATATGGAAAAATTCTCTGTTAGTCGCTTAATCGGAGCGCCTCCGGGATATGTAGGTTACGAAGAAGGTGGACAATTGACCGAAAGAGTCAGACGTAAGCCATATTCCGTAATCTTGCTGGATGAGATCGAAAAGGCTCACCCTGATGTATTCAATATCCTGTTGCAGGTATTTGATGACGGACAGCTGACCGATGGACTTGGCCGCAAGGTTGATTTCAAAAATACATTGGTGATCATGACCTCCAACATTGGTGTTCGCCAGTTGAAGGACTTTGGTCAGGGTGTAGGATTTGCTACAAAGGCCAGAAGAGATTCTGCAGAAGATTATTCCAAGGGAGTTATCCAAAGTGCTTTGAAGCGTACATTCTCCCCTGAATTTCTGAACAGGATTGATGATGTTATCATCTTCAACAGTCTTGGTGAGGAAGAAATCTTCAAGATCATCGATATCACGCTTAAAGACCTTTACAAGCGTTTGGATGGCCTTGGTTATAAGCTCACACTTACCGAGAAAGCGAAGAAGTTCGTTGCAGAAAAAGGTTACGATCCACAATTTGGAGCAAGACCACTGCATCGGGCCATTCAGAAATACATTGAAGACCCTCTGGCTGAATTCATCCTCAATGAAAGACCTGAGGAAGGATCCAAGCTCAAAGCGGTCCTCAACAAATCCGGTGATGGTTTGAACATTACACTAGCAAAAAAAACCAACACCAAAGTTGAAAAATAAGTAAATTCATCATAGATTAGCACAGCTGTCCGGCTATGTACTCGCTGACAGCTGTGCTTTTTTATTTGTTAACAAAAAAAATTATATTGGCTAAGAGAAGATCAAGAAATCCCAATCAGGGTAAAGCAAAATTTAATTTCAGAGTAAACGAAAGAATCAGAATTCCGGAAGTTCGATTGGTCGGGGACAACCTCGATGAAATAAGTGAAAAGATCGGACAAAAAATAGAATCCGGAATTTATTCAACCAACGTATTGAGAAGATGGGCTGATGAAGTCGATCTTGACCTGGTAGAAATTTCACCTAATGCAAACCCACCGGTAGTTCGTATTACGGATTACAATAAATTCCTTTATGAACGTAAAAAGAAAGAAAAGGAATTGAAATCCAAAACAGCTAAAACTGTTGTTAAGGAAATCCGTTTCGGACCTAATACCGATGATCACGACTTCAATTTTAAACTTAGACACGCCATTAAATTCCTGAAGGATGGTGCCAAGGTCAAAGCCTTTGTGCAATTCCGTGGCCGTACCATTGTCTTTAAGGACCGTGGTCAGTTGTTGCTGCTTAAGTTTATCAATGAGCTTGAAGAATACGGTGCAGTGGAAGCTCTTCCTAAAATGGAAGGTCGCCGGATGTTTGTCATGATCACTCCTAAAAAGAAATAATTTTCTAACGATATATTCAGTTTAGCCGACGGATAAGCTGAGAAAAAGGCTAAGGCAAAGGGTTATCCACCTCTGCTTTAGCCTCTTTTTTTAATCTCAGCGCATTATTCCCTTATTTTGGCTACCTTTTTGAATAATAATAGAAATTAAAGCTTTTTATTTAGTTTTTCTTTTCATACCTTTGCCGACCGAATTAAAAAATTTATTAGCATGCCTAAGATGAAGACACATTCCGGTACTAAGAAAAGATTCAAAGTAACCGGATCGGGGAAAGTGAAACGCTTTCAGGCAGGTGCTGCTCACCTTTTGAGAAAAAAGAGCAAAAAAGCAAAGTTGAATTTGAGAGGTGCAACTACAGTGCATGAGCACGATGCGCCCAGAATCAAAAAGCAACTTTGTAAGTAAATCATTTTTTTAACGAGAATGCAGAACCAAAGCGTGTTAAAAATTGCACCTCTGCATTGTACTAAAACAATTAAACAATGCCTCGTTCAGTAAACGCAGTCGCGTCGAGAAGAAGACGCAAAAAAATCTTAAAGGCCGCCAGAGGATATTTTGGCGCAAGAAGTAAGGTTTATACGGTAGCAAAAAATGCTGTAGAAAAAGCAATGACTTATGCTTACCGTGACAGAAAGAATAAAAAGCGTGCTTTCCGCAGATTGTGGATCGCTCGTATCAACGCAGGAGTTCGTCAGCATGGATTGTCTTACTCCAAGTTCATGCACCTGCTGTCAGAAAACAATGTCGATTTGAATCGTAAAGTTTTGGCAGACATGGCGATGAACCACCCTGATACTTTCAAAGCGATCGTTGATTCTGTTAAGAAGTAAACGCATTCGATATACCTAAAAAGGCTGACCGGTTCCAACTGGTCAGCCTTTTTTTATTCTTTCAATTTGAATCGCCTGATCAGAATCGCATCACTTTCCTTAAGGTTTGAATTCATAACGATCACAGTTTCTTTTTTCCCGTCAACGACAGATACAGCTACTGTATTGGGAGGAATATCTCCAAGGTCTTCGGCATGAAGGATCAATAAATTCTCTTCAGCATTCAGCTTAACAGGAATTCCTCGTTTGTACTTCTGAACCCTGTAATTATTCAGTATTCTTTCACCATTGAGGAACAAAGTCGCATAATCACCATCAACGGTTCCACTATCCCAGATCTTGATCCTTACATCTTTGCTACTCACCTCTACTGTTCTGCCTACCTTCACTACCCTATCCGTCTGATCTTCATAGGGCTTAGTCATTAAATTGATTTCTTTCCGGATCTCTTTAGTAAGTACGGGTTTTTCCAATAAAAGGCTTCCAGGGGCACAAGCACCCAGTTCAGGGTCGTGTTCCTCAATAAAACCACTCCAGTCACCTTCCAGAAAATAACTCATTCCCCTGCGGCTCAGTTTTAATGTGCCGGATTTAATACACCATTTCCAATTAGGGTCGGTCCGCTCCTGAACGTAACTCTCCTTGAGGGTGAACTGTTTTGTTGATTCATCATAGAGCCAGATCAAAGCATGTGTTGCACTCCCTCCATTGCCTTCTGAAACGATAAAGGAAGATCCAACTCCGGCTTCTTCAAGATTGAGCTCGTAATAAAAGCCATAATCACGATCTGATTGGGAAAGATTACCGGTCCATTTTCCGGTCATAGAAAATTCTTCTTCCTGGACTTCAGTTTCTATGGAAGCTGTTTGTTTAAGCAGCATAGTCCCGGGCTTACAGCCTTTCGCAGTCCAATTTCCTGACAACTGGGCCCCTGCAGCTAATTTCGAATAATTGAGGGTAATAGATTTCAGACACCATTGAGGGTTTTCAGGCTTAAGTTGTTTTACTTCCTGAAGTATTAATCGATTATCCTCTGCAATTCCGGTAATGACAAACTCGGCGGCTGTACTACCATCCTCCGACTTGGAAGTAGCCAAACCCGAAACTGCCTCCCCGGTTATGGATAATTCAAGGGTATAAAAATAGGTTGACCCACTCCCCTTTTGTTCAACTGTACCTTCCCATTTACCGGCGAGGTGTTGCCCTTCCAAAAGATTTGTACTGAGGAAAAAGATTGAAATAATAAAAATTCGAAGTAAAGATCTTACTGCTATTTTCATCTTTTTTAAATATAAAAATATTAGTCATCGAGGTTAAAAAACCTAATAATCACCTTTTTCATAACTGTCTTTTTATGTTATGTATTATGCAAAATGGAATGAATCCCGCAAATCCCCGAACATTCTTGACCGGATGTAAACTACATTTTATTCTCATTAAAAATAAAAATCATATATAAAATGCTACAATAACAATGTTTAAATAAAAAAATAATTATAATTTTGACCAAATCATGAAACAATATATTATTCATCCCGTATCACATAATATTCCAGTTGGTAAGTCCCCTAAGCATACCCCATAAATATGGGGTCTTGCCAGATAGAATATTGTTTTAACTTTATGGCAAATGAAATAAAGAACATTTGAAAGGGGGACATAAAAGTAAGATAACTTTATGTCGATTTGACCCGGATATTTTATATCCGGGTTTTTTATTTTTTTCTTCTAAACCCTTCGGTGATTCTTATCCTGCCTTTTGGGGTAACCCTATTCTGCTTACGTTTCCTATGCAACACTGAAATAGTACTTAAATCGGTTTTTGGTTGCCTTTCTGAAAAATTTCAGTCTGGCAACCGTTTGATACTCTTGCCTAATTGTGATTAAAATGATTGGCGTTTCAGAAATTGCAACGGCTATTATCGGG
>QQUB01000235.1 GCA_008501835.1 Bacteroidota bacterium | reverse complement strand
CCTTCTGCCAAATATGATGCGGAAGGAACTTCAGGCATCATCAATATCGTGATCAAAAAAGAAGAGCGTAAAGGTGTTAATGGTTCTGCTACTTTAAATGTTGGTTACCCTCAAAACCACAGTTTCTGACTAAGTCTGAACAGGAGAACTGAAAAGTTCAATCTATTCAGTCAGTTTGGTGGCGGACTTCGAAAAATGCCTACACAAACTGAAAATATCAACCGCGACCTTATCAACAATACGACCCTTTTATCCTCTGGTACAGAATACCGTAATGAACAGTTTTACAATGTCATTTTGGGAACCGATTACCATATCAACAAATTGAACGTATTGACGCTTTCCGGATTTTTCGCTTACGAAATTGAAGATCAGCCTTCACAAACCAATTTCAATTTCACTGATGCCAACGACATGGTGACTACAGAATGGAGAAGGACGGAAACCACCGAAGCTACTAACCCAAAATACAAATACGAACTACAGTACAAAAAGGGATTTGAAGATAGCAAAGACCATATGTTCCTTTTCAGCGCGTTGGGGAATTTCTTTGGCAAGGATCAGTCTTCTGACTTCCAGGACATCTATGATTCCGGCAGTATTTCAGAAGAATTGCAACAAACACGAACCAACTTTAAAGAAGCTGTTTATACATTCAAAGCAGATTATACCAAGCCTTTTTCAGAAAAACTGACCCTGGAAACAGGAGCTCAATATGTCATCAACGACGTGAGCAATGATTTTGAGGTAAGCGACCTGATTGGCAGCGACTGGGTAAGTGACCCGGACCTTACCAATATCTTTCAATTTAATCAAAAGGTATTGGGCGTTTATAGCACGGGAGCATACGAAGGAGACAAATGGGGCATTAAATTAGGTCTGCGTATGGAGAATACAGACCTCAACACCCTGCTTGAAACCACAGGCGAAGAAAATAGCCAAAACTACACCAACTTCTTCCCTACCCTGCACACTTCCTACAAGTTGACAGAGAGTTTTTCTCTCCAGGCCGGGTACTCCAAAAGAGTTTACAGACCAAGACTATGGGATCTCAATCCGTTCTTTAACATTCGAAACAACTTCAGTATCCGTACAGGTAATCCGAACCTGATGCCCGAATTTACGGACTCTTATGAGGTTACGGGTATTTACATCATAGGAAAGACATCCCTCAACTTTGGGGTTTATCACCGATATACAACTGACGTCATCGAAAGAGTTTCCACGTTTGAAAACAATGTCAACACTACCAAACCCGTGAATATTGGTACCAACAGAGCCACCGGTGTGGAGTTTAATGCCAAATACACTGCCGTAAAATGGCTTTCTTTCATGGCAGATATGAACTACAATTATTTCAATCGCCAGGGAAGCCTCGAAGGTACATCTTTTGACTTCAATGCAGACCAATGGTCAGGAAGATTGACAAGCAAGCTGAAACTGCCGGCAGATATTGACATGGAGATCACCGGAAGATACCGTTCCCCCTTCCAGACTGTACAGGCTGAAATCTCCGGTAATATCTGGGCAGATTTTGGCTTCCGCAAAAAGATCCTCAAAGGTAAAGGCGTGGTTAGTTTAAATATCCGCGACATTTTTGCTTCCCGGGTTAGAGAAAGCGTAGTTGATCAATCGGACTTTTACCTATACACATGGCGTCAAAGAGGCCGTTTCGTCACTGCCGGGTTCAGTTATGGATTTGGTAAGGGAGAAGCGATGGAGTTTAGAGGGAGAAGACATTAAATGAAGGATTAGAATTGTTCATTTTCAAATATAGGTTTTAGGTAACTATACACACCCCGGGTGCAATCCCGGGGTGTTTTTTTTTATTGAAGTTGTTTAGAATTTCTGCTAGAACCGAGTGTGAAGGCTTGTTGCTGCTGGCGAAGCTCATTTTGAGTTTCGTACATGGAGAAAATAGCTAAAGTCCAACGGTCACAATGCTTTTCGCGTAGGTAAGCGAGAAAACTTCAAACAACTTCATTATCAAAACGGCGACTTATAAGCCTCATTACTCAAATACATTTCATCCGTCAACGTTTTCAGAAAATTGATCAAATCCTCTTTATCCTGTTCGGTAAGAAACAACCCTGACTCTATCGTATTAGTTACCGTAGGATCAGCTGTAGGAGAATACTTGATACCTGAATTATAATGCTCGATCACCTCTTCCAGCGTTTGAAAGCGGCCATCATGCATATAAGGTGCGGTAACAGCGATATTTCTTAAAGAAGGTACCTTGAACTTTGCCCGGTCAGCAGGGTCCCCGGTTACCTCTTCTCTTCCAATATCTATCTGATCCATTGCTTCATCAAGGCCATTATTCATGTATTCGTTATTCAAAAACTGAATTCCTCCGTGGCAGTGGGCACAATCCGCGCCGGAAAATTCCGGAAAGAAAGGATTGTACTCCGTTTCGAACAATTCCAGTCCTCTCAATTCACTTTCCGTCAACTCTACTTCTCCGGCAAGATACCTGTCATACTTCGAATCCTTTGAAATTATGCTCAGCATGAATTGCTCCATGGCAAGGGCCATTCGTTCCACAGTGATTCCTCCCTCACCAAATGCCCGTGTAAACTGATCTTTGTATAAATCCGAAGCATTCAATTTGGCAATCACATTATCAAGGGTCTCATTCATCTCCAGAGGATCCTGGATAGGTAGAATGGCCTGGTCGCGAAGCAAATGGGCCCTTCCGTCCCAGAAAAATTCATTAGTATGCCATGCCATGTTAAAAATAGGCATGGCTTGTCTCTTACCTGGTAACCCCTCCACCCCTAAAGAAAACTGAAGAGAATCAGAAAACCCATCCGGCTGGCGGTGACAGGTGGCACACGTTTGGGTTCCGTCTTTTGATAACATCGGTTCATAAAATAACATACGGCCCAATTCAACTCCCTGTACCGTAAGGGCATTATCTTCCGGCAGGTCCGGAGCCGGCAGTTGGCCATGATCCAACAGATATGGTGTTTCATCTTTCATGATAACATCCATGGGTTCTTCATCTTCTCCACAAGCTATGGCCAGAAAGAGCAAGGCCAGCAGCAAGGGATAATATTTTTTAAATAACATTTCGTTCGATTTATTTTTTGAATAAAGGATTATTGACAAATGTTTCATCTGTCAAAGATTTTAAAAATTGCACCAGTTCACTCTTCTCGGTCTGCGTCAATCCTAATGGTCGGATCTTCGGGCTTTTATTAGGGTGTATTTCCCCCCCGGCATTATAATGATCTACCACCTGCTCCAAAGTCTTCATTGAACCATCATGCATGTACGGTGCTGTGAGCTCAACATTCCTCAAAGTCGGAATTTTAAACAGGGCCCGATCATTTTCTTCTCCGGTAAACCTGAGCCGACCCGGATCTAAATATTTTTCGTACATCCCATTATTTTCAAAGGCATAACTGCTGAAGTTAAACCCGGAATGACAGGAAGAGCAATTCGTACGATTGCTAAAGAATAAATCCATGCCCCGGATTTCCGCCTCTGAAAGTGCTGGTTTCTCCAAATTAATAAATTGATCGTAGCGGCTTGCTCCACTTAAAAGACTCCGTTCAAAGTTGGCAATCGCCCTTGTGATCACAAAAGGATTAGGTTGCTGTTCATAAGCCAGATAGGACATCTCCACGTATGAAGGATCTTCCTGAAGCCTTTCCGCCAAAAGCACGATATTGAAATCAAATTCCACATGCTCCTGGATGGGTACCAATACCTGCATTTCCAGGGTAGGCACTCCCCCTTCGCGAGTGAAATAGGGATGATAAGCCACATTGGCCAGGGTGGGTGCGTTTCTCACCCCTTGCCTTCCATCCACCCCGGGACTAAAATCAACTTTGTCACTGAAGGCCAGTTCCGGCAAGTGGCAAGAAGCACAGCTGACCGAAGAATCCAGGGACATGACCGGATCAAAAAACAGCCGTTTGCCCAATTCCCAACGTTCCATAGAAAAGGCATTGTCCTCCGGAAAATCTATTTCCGGGAACCCAAGGGGAATTTCCATCAAATCCGGCATAAGAACGGGATCAGCCTGTTCAACCTTTTCGCAGGAAACAAACAGGCTAATCCCTATGATCAAACTGATCCAACGCATTGATATTTATTTTACGATCAGTTTGCGGGTAAAGGCTACCTGTCCGTTTTTGTACAATTGAACGTTGAAAATCCCGGCTGTCGGAAGGTTAAACTCAATAACCTCTCCTGAGGTGACATTCTCAAAATTCTGCAGTTTCTTTCCTAAAATATCAGCAATAACCACTTGATAGGAAGCATCTCCATCAGCTGAAACTTCAAAAGAAACTCTTCCGGAAGAAGGATTAGGGAAAACGGTAAAGCTGTTTATTTCACTAAAATCAACTGTAGAAGTCGTTTGACTCGCAGAAAATACATAGTCTCTGACATTTTCCAGAGCCTTCTTAGCAGCACCGTAATCTCCGTGTACCAGTACGCCGGAATTAACAGAAATATTCTCAACCACTCGAGTAAAATCAGCATCCACATTAATATTGATCTGACCATCCACCGGATCAGCAATAAGGTCTAGGTCTATGGCAAAATAATTATCATCACCCAGCCCATGCAATTCAATACCCTGATTAAAACTACTGCCTCCCATGCCTTCAAAACAAATAAAACGGTAACCGGAGTTCCACCCCCAGTGCATAGAAGGATGTTTTGGAGCAAGGGGATGAGACGTAGGCCAACTGGCCGGATCAAGATGATTGTGATCAGCGTCAACGCCAATATGGAAAATCACCCCTTCCACTTGATTAATGTCATGAGTACCAAGGTCAACGTTGGTAGTTTCAGAAGGTGCTGCATCTGCAAATACCCACAAATCTTCTATAGCCGTTTCGGTACCGCCATCATGAACTATAGAAATTTCAGAGATATAATATTGCATCCTGTGTACCTCGAAATCATGGTTGATATTATTGGCTGCAGGAGCGTAAAGCTCGAATGATGTAGGTCCTAACTTATTGTGAATATTCAATTGAACATTATTTTGAGCTGTTAAGGTGATAACACTCAAAAAAACCGTGAAGAATACTAGAGTAAATTTTTTCATCTTTTAATTTTTTTTAGTTGACAATCTTTAGGAGATAACTGCCTCCTGAAAAACTCAAACAGAAGGGAATTCTCCCTCCTGTTTAAATTTTTAGATTATTTGTTAAGAATTATTTTTTCACTTGAGAAATAATCAAGTGTCTGGATGTTAAGCTGATAAATTCCTGCCGGAAACCCTTCCAGGTCGAGGAAAATTTTATTACTGAAGAAGGTACCATCCAGGATCTTCCTGCCATTTACATCTACCAAACTGATTTTAAGTTCCTGGGTTGGATCCAGTTGAGGAATATCAACTCCCAATTGTCCCGATGTAGGATTTGGAGAAACTGTGATTTGTAATGCATTCTCCAAATCATTAGTCCCGGTAGTTTCCCCTGGTTCGACCACCATAAGCTTTTCCTGTTCACGGTTGACACACCAGATATTTCCATCCGGACCTACTTTAATACCTGTAAGTCCGAAAGCACCTGTTGGAACCCTTCCCAATTCCACGAAATCGTTATCCATGTCATAGATAATAATATCTCCGGTGGCGTAATCTCCTACCAGCAATCTGTTTTCAAAAATTTCAATGCCGCATGGCTTGTCCAATCCTGTGTCAATCACCAATTCATAATTAAACCCAGACATGGAAGAGTGTTCAGCTAATGGTTCATTAATTTCCGGAATGGAAGATCCGCTTCCCGTATTAATATCCATTCTAACAACCCTGTCATTACCATTATCCACGAAGTAAAGCCATCCGGTAGCCTTATCCAGGATCATATGATTCGGAACATTTCCATCTGCATCAATACCCATATTACCATATCTGCGAACCGTTGCATCTCCATGATAGTCATTTCCTGGTCCGTGATCTTCAACAAAATCATACCTGACAATATCTTTATTCCAGTCATCGTATACCCAAAACACATTGTCTATCTCATGAGCAATTCCCATGCTGAACGGACTTCCATGAAGCATATCCAGATGACTTCCATTACCGCCAGAAGGCTGAGCGTATATCTCTGGATCACTTGACCAAAGCGTAGGTCCGGTGAAAGTACCTCCATCATGATTGGCATCTTTCACTCCCGGAGATGTTCCGAAATTAAAGTTTTCAGGACTAAAGGCGATTCCGGTTGGCAAAGACATAAAGTGCCAGGCATTCCCATCAACCCTCTCCCAAAAATCAGAAGGAGCTCCGGAAGTAGCGTCGGCAATTGTCAAAGTACTGCCACCTTCATTTTCGGTACGCTGGTTAACTACCCATAGTTCGTCTTTTCCCAGAATTGGGAAAAAATCGAGATCCGTGGGTTTATCCAAATAAGCTGATGCGCCAGTAACCTCTGAAACTACTGGCTCACTATTGAGGAATGCTTCAATTTTATCAGGCACCACAACTACCTCAAATATTTCGGCATCAAAGGAGTCCGAATTATCTTCAGTATTTTCATCAGTCTGTCCATTTACCGAAGTAATGTTAATTGAAATTTCAAATATTCCTTCCGATTCTGGAGTCCAGGGGCTGGCCAGTTCAAAAGCATGATAATGGAAGGGTTCGATCTGGACTCCTTCTATTGCCTCAGTACCAGCATTTATACCATCTACAGCATAGCCTACTTCGAAGGAATTAATTTCTGTCGCCCCGCCGTTAAAAAGTAATCCTTTTAAGGGAATACTACTGTTAACCTCCCCAAAGGACCTACTTTGAATTTCCACCAAAGCTACCTCAAGCACAGGGGGCACTTCAATGATTACATTATCAATGGCAAAACCATAAAGCCATCCACCTCCATCATCATATCTAAAACCGACATAAAGAGTTTCCTCTCCTGCATAGTCAGTTAAATTTACAATATGAGTATCCCAGGAATCATGACCATGAAGGTCCTCCAAAACAACCCAATTGACGCCATCAGTTGACACTTCGATCGTAACATCTTCATCATTTCCCTGATAAGTATCATCCGTAAAAAAAGCATCAAATTTCAAAATTGCCACTGTTTGATCACTAAGGTCAATGGCCGGAGTAATGAGGTATTCATTACTCTTATCACAATTACATGCATCGTCATTGGTACCAGCTACCCCGGAAGATCCATTGGAGGCTATAGTGAAATATTGGCTGGATAGGGAGGCTGTGCTTCCCACTAACCATCCTCCATCCGTAGCATTGGACTGAACTGTCCAACCGGCAGGAATGGTATTACCACCTTCAAAATTTTCCTCAAATAGAACTTGACCGG
>QQUB01000001.1 GCA_008501835.1 Bacteroidota bacterium | reverse complement strand
ATCTTTTGGAATCGAACAATGGGTCATCCACATCAAAACTTGGGCATAAATAATATCCCCTGGTATGAAGGGATTGAAGATAATCGTTGAGACTTTTAGCCTGAGCCTCCGATGGGATACCAGCGAGAACAGGACTTATACCACCGATCTCCTTATACAGTATTTGTTTTTCTGCCCTAAGGTCATAACAGGTGAAAAAACCCAGAGATTCGTTCCACATTTTTTGTTTAAAGGTGGAAATACTCTGTTGTTGCCACTCTTCGATCTCACCGGTATCCAACCCAAATCGTTTTCCAATTTTTATTAAGGAGGCATTGGATTTGATCAATATGGCGTTCATCATGCTGTCCTGTATGAGGAACGGACTCTCTTCCGCAATGGCTTCACCATCGTAAAGGTTTGTCTTTCCCAATTGCAACAGATAGACATACCGGTCATATTGTTCAGATGTTGGTCGTTCATCAGCGTCGGCAATACTGGTGTCTCTCCTGGTGTATTTCGGCAGCGTGGAATGGTCAATTTCAATTCTGTCCAGTGATTCATCCCACAATGGGGAATTGTCCCTGCCGGATTCCCATGGGTGGAAAATGAACATTAAGCCTTCTTTGTTTGGATCGCGGAATTCGTAGAGGAATCTGTGATAGTTGACAATTTTGGGAAAAAGTTCTTTGGCAAATGCAATGACTTTCTCATTGTGAGGGAACCTTTGAATAAGGTGCTCAACCACGAAACCATGAACAGCTGGTTGGGTAATGCCGGATGATTTTGGTTTCAATGGAGCGGTTGGATTTACATTGGAATTCCAAAAATCAAAATTTGGAAAATAAGTCTTTTCCTGCTCACTATGGAAAATGATATGCGGAAGCAACCCGTTACCCCATTGACCGGAAAAAAGAGACCTTATTTCCTGCAGGGCATCATTCAGATTGTAATGACACAATCCAAGACTGATAAAACCTGAATCCCAGTTCCATTGAAAAGGGTATAGATTTGAAGTAGGGATTGTAAATCCGCCTTTCCAGTTTTTGGAAAGTATTTCCCTGGCCTGGTTAATTAATTGGTCTGTCATTGGTTAAAAGATATAGTAAAGGATGAAGACCATTCCGGTCTTCATCCTATGGTTTGTCATGGAACAAGGATAATTAAAAATCAAATGCTGCTCTCACGAAAATTCTTCTTGGGAGTATCGGTCTTCCGACAAAATATTCTCCACCTCCGATTTGAGTATTTCCCTGCCTGGGTGAACCTTCCGTTACACCTGCCGCATCCAATAAGTTGAATACAGAAACACCTAATCTCAAACTTTGCTTTTTACCAAGATCCAACGTATAACCAGCATCTAATCTCACGATATTGAAACCTTCGAGCTCTACGGTGTTGGCATCGTTTGCAAATTTACTTCCAAGGAAGTTACTGGATGCATCAAAATCAAATGCACCTCTCTCAAGGCTGATACCCACAAGTCCCATAAAATTAGGTTGTCTTCTCAATTCGTTACCCACCTGATCAGGATTTCCTTCAACTTCAGTAAACTCGTGATCCTGGAAAGTGGCATTTCCATAAAGACTGATTCCTTTGGTGATGATGTAATTCAAGTTGGCTTCAACACCCAAGGTTCTTGTACTTTGTACAGAAATTTCCTCAATTACATTACCCGGGTTATTTGGATCGTTAATGAAATCTACACTCCTTCTGTCACTCAAACCTACGAAGAAAAGGGCACCTGTTGCTGAAAATTTCTTCTTGGCATATTTGATACCAACTTCTCCCTGCAGGATACCTTCCGTTTCATAAGTCTGTGGTGATCCCGGTGAGGAGAATTTAACACCTCTCAATTCAGGGAAGAAATAACCTTTGGAGGCATTGGCATATAAATTAGCATTTTCGTTCATCTTGTAAAGCCCGGCCAAAGCAACAGCAAAATCAGAAGCAGAAACATTTCCTTTGTTAAAGGTGTTGCTTCCGATGCCCGTTTCAGCACTTAATATTCCGGAGGCTTTTTCCCATCTAAGACCAATGTCAAAGTTGAATTTTTCTCCTTTGAATTCATCAGCCACGTATACAGCCGTTTTGATACTTTGCAATACTTTGTTGGATGTTTGTCTTCCATCGATAAATCCTCCTGGAGAATAAACTACATCGTTACCCAGAGAATCTGTATAAGCAATGCTGACCATTCTTGGAGAATTACTGAAATCACCCACAAAATTCCAAATCCAGTTATTGTCTTCAGCAACAGTATTGGAGAGGAAAGTTCCTATAGTGAAATTGTGATTGCCAATGGTTTTGGTAAGATTGATTTCTCCAACCATTTCTTCCATAGGTCTTTCCCTGTCGAGCACTCTGTTTTCAAAAAGAAGGTCTTTTGAGTCCATAGCAGTACCATTATCCACATAGGTGAATGATGCATCAGCAGGTAATCCTCTGTCTGCGAGGTAATCAGCCTGCGCCTCAGGAGTATTATGAGAACCATCACCGTCCAGGAACAAGTTGAACCAGTGATCATACTTTGCGGCTTTTACTTTGGAAGATAAACGCCAGTCATTTTCAAAAGCATGCTTCAGGTCGATCATTACCAGACCACCCTTGGTTGTTACACCATTGCCAATAGGTGTTTCAAAACGACCGTTTGGTGTATCAAATGAGAAATCAGTAGCTGCTCCCGTTAACAAGGTGTAGATGGTTTCACCGTCGTTGCCTTCTGGTCTCTCCTTTTGACCCTGGTCATTTGCAAGGGGGTAGGGAAGGTAGAACTGAACATTGTCGTCTATGTACTGAGTATAAAGTGTCACAGAGCTTTTACCGTTGTTGAATAATTTTCTGATATTTCCTCTCAATTGGTAACCTTTTGTCGGCAAGCCTGTTTCGAGGGGTCCATTGTCATAACGGTAGAACCCTGAGATCGCATAAAAAGTAGTTTCGTTGATAGGACCAGAGGTTAAGAAGTCCATTTTGGCCCGACCGCCTTGTGCCCATTCGAGTTGTACTCTGTTTTTTTCTTCACTGCTTCCGATCACACTGGAATAGTTGATAATCCCGGCTACAGAACCTGCACCAAACAGGGTGGAGGCACCACCTCTGACAAACTCCAGGTTACGGATACCGATATCATTTCTGAAATAAACATCATGTGCGGAAGAGTTAAGACCAAACGTACTCAAAACAGGCATTCCATCCACCTGCAATGGAGTAAACTGATACTGTCCTCCGGAAGGCATACCTCTTACAAAAACATTGGAGGCAACCTCACCACCACCACCTTCAGCAGTGATGCCCGGAACCGTTCTCAGGATATCTGCCTGGGAGTTAGAAGCCAGTTTCTGTAGCTGGGCTCCACTTAGAAAGGTCATGGAAATAGGGGATTCCTTTTGGGAACGTCCGCTAAAAGTACCGGTTACGACTACTTCGTCAAGGGCTAGATTGTCAGTGCCCAGAACGATATCCAGTACGGTTGTTTCACCGTCTTTAACGGAAACATTAAAGCTTTTTGATCCATATCCCACAAAGCTGGCGATAACTACGTGATCACCTGCAGGAGCAGAAAAACTGTAATTGCCGTCAAAATCGGCTGTGGTCCCTGTGCTTGAATCTTTGATGAAAACACTGGCTCCGATTAGAGGTTCCCCATCATCATCATTGATGGATCCGGCTATGGTTCCCTGTGCCAATAGACCGGTAGTAAGTAATAGGAATAAAATGGGTAGGGAGTGTTGGAAAATGTAGATACTCTTTTTCATAATTTTAATTTGATTTACCTGATATTTTCGATGTAATATTTACTCATGACATAGAATCATGATGCAATATTAGGCCGAAATGAAGGGGCAAGTTTGAACAAAAGTGGAGTTAAATGACACTATTCTATAATTTTTGTTTATTTTTAGATAAGATATAATAATTATAGTGTAAAAATGAGACCACAATTCGAAAAAATACCACAGAAACTTCAAAAGTCATTTACTGCACGAAATATCGTAAGGGACAGTCGTCCGCTTTTAAGTCAGGCGTGGCATTATCACCCTGAAGTTGAGATATGTTATACTTCGAAGAGTCAGGGTAAACGATTTGTAGGGAATAGAATATCAGACTACAAGGAGCATGACCTTGTTATTTTCGGAGGCAACTTGCCTCATGGTTTTACGACTGAAATGCTTTGCAAACAAGTTGTCATTCAATTCAGTCCAAAATTTCTGGGCAGGGAGTTTTTTCATAGGCCGGAACTCAATGAGGTCAATTGGTTAGTTGATCACGCCAGAAGAGGTTTGGAGTTTGTGGGAGATACCAAATTAAAAGCCATTAAAATTATTTCCAAATTGATGAAGGCTGAGGGTTTCGAACAGCTGATCCGCTTGTTTGAATTATTACATGTGTTATCCCAGTCGGACGAATATGTAGAAATATGTTCAGATGAATATGCACACACTCTGAGCGAAATGAATTTGCACCGAGTGAAAAAAGTATATGATTATATCATTTTAAATTATACCAAAGAGGTAAGTGTGCAGGAAGTTGCGGAAATGTTGAACTTAACTGAAGCGGCCTTTTACAAATTTATTAAAAAGCATACGCAGAAAACATTTATTGAAATTGTGAATGAATTTAGGGTAAACCATGCCTGTGAAATGCTGATGTCAGGTGACAGGACCATTTCTGAGGTCTGTTATGCCAGCGGGTTTAATAATGTTTCTTATTTCAACCGGAAATTTAAGGAAATCATGAAGCAGACCCCCAAAGGTTTTAAACTGGCATACCATGACAGTCATAATATATGGTCATAATAGGATTGAATCAAAGGTTGGAAATAACCCTTGGAAACACATCACAGGGCAAGTAAACATCTTGTTAAATACAGGGTAGGAATACAATGGATTTTATGCATGGGCATTAATCGACTGTTTACCAGAAGAATATAATGCCTCTGGTCGCCAATAAGCGTAACAATCACCTGTCCCGCCTCACTGAGATCAGGCATTTTTGTTGTTCTAAAAATATGATGTTGGATTCTCTCGATAATGCAGCTGCATGTATCAAAAGACAACTGGAAAATTAAATTCGCCTTTTGCATGACTGTATAAGGCTTTTTTTAACAGGCTTTGCACCCATTTTGAATATTTCGCACAAGGCAGGCCTATCCAGGTGGACAGGACAATAAGCCTGAGAACGAAACGGAACCGTTCCAGTTGATAAACAAATTACCAGACGAACTAAAGAAGCACTCAAATGAATTGAGTACGCAACAAAGTTACGCCCGATAACGGATCGTTTAAGTCAATACCGGAAATGAAATTCCGGAAAATGGTACGTAGATATAAGTGATAGCCTTGTAGATATGTTCACGGGAGGTAGTTTTCTTTGAATGGTTGGGTGTGGGGTGATTTAAACTGGGATGGGATATAACGTCTTAAAATTTCACGGAGATTTTTTTAATAAACTCTCCTCCTGCTGGTTTGTTGAACTAAGCCTGAGCTAAGTAAAACTCCCCCTCCGATCAGGAATGCTCCTGTCGCAATGTAAAGAATTAGCATAATTGAACAAATTTTAATGATTAAGAAAACAGCTTTTCTTATTATCAACGAGGGCAGGAGCTAATTTGAGAAAATTTTTCTTAATCTCAAAACGATTTCACAAAAAATAAATTTTTTAATTTTTTTGACCTTGATTTTCCTTTTTCAGGGCCAGGAATTTATTGGATTCGTCCGGAAGAATTCCTTATTTCAAGATTTTTTAGAGACTTATATGTTACTTTTTAATTTTTTAACGTTTTAATAAAGAAAGCAGGAAAAAAAATTCTGTTTCGAGGCTTGAAAAGCATTTATATTAATATTTTTTCTCTCCAATTAAATCAGAATTTAAATAAAAATTTAAAAGTTAATAAAAAATTAAATTTTACAATTTTAAATAAAAGTCTGTTAAATTAAAATAAAATTTTGCCTATAAGCTTGACTGGTACACCTTTTTAATCTAAATTTGCAGTATGATTCAAAACGTTGTCATAGTTTGACCCCGGGAATTTTGTTCCGATTGAAAAACTACTGCGAATCCCATTAATTATTCAAATTAAAAAACGAAACCATGTCAAGAATTTTTGTTTTATTCGGCCTTTTACTCATCTCATTAGCAACCGTTACAGCCCAAAGTACTTCCAAATTACATTTAAGCGCAGGAGTTGGAGTTGTTCCTACTTATTTTAAGGATGGTGGTAGCATTAATGTTCCTCCGGTAAGCCTTAATATGGCATTTAAAGCTACTGAAAAATTCAGTATAAGTGCTTTTGCTGCTTACTCCTCCTCAACCAGCCCATTGATCAAATACAACGATGGATCTTCTAATATTTTCAACAACCAGATGTTGATCGTTGGAATTCGTCCTGCAGTTCATTTTGTGAACCTCGATAAGTGGGATGTGTACGGCGGATTCAGTTTCGCATACAATGTTCCTTTTGTAGATGTAGATAATACCCCATCAGACGAACCATTATACGGAGACAATAAGCCAGATACACCAACACCTTCATTCTACCGCGAAGCTCAAAACAACTTCACTTACAGTGGATTTGTTGGCGCTACATACTTCGTGAAGAATAACCTCGGAATTTTCGGTGAAGTTGGTTACGGTATTTCACTGCTGAACCTTGGTGTAACTTACAAACTGTAATTTTTTCATACTAAATCATATATCTTCCGCGGAACCTGATATCCAGGTTCCGCTTTTTTTTTGATTTTTGCTCCCTGATATAAAATCGCCGAAAGGTTCGGTATTCAGTAAATCAGAAAAGAGCCAGGAAACCATCAAACGGCAAAAAATGGTTAATTAACAGAGAAATACGCCCAAAAAACGAAAACTTCCCGAAAACCGGCTTCATTCTTTTAGTTTTGCAATCGTAATCAACAGCATGGGGCGTAAACATTTAAAAATTGAAAATGAGACTAAACCTACACAAGTTAAAATTTGAAGAAAGCGGTAATTTCTTCCTTATTGCCGGCCCTTGTGCCATTGAAGGGGAGGACATGGCTTTTGAGATAGCAGAGGCAGTAGTTGCTATTACCAATAAACTTGAGATTCCATATATATTTAAAGGTTCCTATCGAAAGGCTAATCGTTCCAGATTAGACTCCTTTACAGGAATTGGAGATCAAAAGGCCCTTGAAATCCTTCAGAAGGTTGGCGATCATTTTCAAATTCCCGTTACCACTGACATTCACAGTGTGGAAGAAGCCGCTATGGCTGCTGAATATGTGGATGTATTGCAAATCCCGGCGTTTTTATGCCGTCAAACAGATTTGTTGGTAGCTGCTGCCAATACCGGAAAGGTT
>QQUB01000223.1 GCA_008501835.1 Bacteroidota bacterium | reverse complement strand
AAAGCTGCTTATAACTGTGATATCACCTATGGAACCAATAACGAGTTTGGTTTTGACTATCTAAGAGATAATATGGTGCGTTCACCGGAAGAAATGGTGCAAGGCAAACACCACTTCGCCATTGTGGATGAGGTCGATTCAGTTTTGGTTGATGATGCAAGAACACCGCTCATTATTTCAGGGCCTGTCCCAAAGGGAAGTGAGGAACAGGAATATATGGATCTGAAGAGCCACGTGGAAAAATTACTGTCGGCTCAAAGGAAACTGGCTACCCAATATTTGGCGGAAGCCAAAAATCTCTTCAAGGAAGGAGTGGTTGGGCACCAGGAAGGTGAAGCAGGAATGGCTTTACTACGTGCCCACAGAGCATTACCGAAATACCGGCCCCTCATCAAGTTTTTGAGTGAGGAAGGGGTGAAAGTTATGATGCAAAAAGCGGAGAGCTTCTACATGCAGGAGAATTCCAAAAACATGCATTTGGTGGATGCTCCCTTGTATTTTGTGATTGACGAGAAGAACAGAAGTGTTGAACTGGCAGAGCGCGGAACAGAATACCTCTCCAAAGGAAATGCAGATGCCAACTTCTTCATCATGCCGGATATCGCTACCGAAATGATGCAGATCGATAGTAATGCAGAGATTTCCGATAAAGAAAAGGCAGATGCCAAAATAGAAGTTGCCCAGGATTTTGCTATCAAATCACGTCGTTTGCACTCTATCAACCAGTTGCTCAAAGCCTATACCATGTTTGAGCGGGATACGGAGTACATCGTGATGAACGGAGAAGTGAAGATCGTAGATGAATCTACCGGTCGTATGATGGAAGGTCGTCGTTATTCCGATGGTTTGCACCAGGCACTCGAGGCCAAGGAAAATGTAAAAGTGGGAGATATTACCCAGACTTATGCTACTGTTACCCTGCAGAATTACTTCCGTATGTACCACAAATTATCAGGTATGACGGGTACTGCTGAAACAGAGGCAGGGGAATTCTGGGAAATCTATAAACTGGATGTGGTCGTAATTCCTACAAACCGGCCCATTGCCCGTGACGATAAGGAGGATTTGGTTTTCAAAACCGAAAAAGAGAAGTTCAATGCTGTGATCGACGAAATTGTTCGCATCACGGAAGCAGGTCGCCCTTCATTGGTGGGTACCACTTCAGTGGATATTTCAGAGAAACTGAGCCGAATGCTCAACATGAAAGGCATCAGCCATAATGTTTTGAATGCCAAACAACACCAGCGCGAGGCAGAAGTGGTAGCCGAAGCAGGTCGTCCGGGTAAGGTGACCCTAGCCACTAATATGGCCGGTCGTGGGACAGATATCAAGCTTTCGGATGAAGTGAAAAAAGCAGGTGGTTTGGCCATTATAGGAACGGAACGTCACGATTCACGAAGGGTTGACAGGCAGTTAAGGGGTCGTGCCGGTCGTCAGGGAGATGCCGGTAGTTCACAGTTTTTCGTTTCCCTGGAGGACAACCTTATGCGATTGTTCCAGTCGGAAAGAATTGCCGGACTGATGGACAGAATGGGGCATAGTGAAGGTGATGTGATTCAGCACAGCATGGTTTCACGGTCTATTGAAAGAGCCCAGAAAAAAGTTGAAGAGAATAACTTCGGTATTCGTAAGCGTTTGCTCGAATACGATGATGTGATGAATATTCAGCGGGAAGCCATTTATAAAAAGCGTAAGATGGCCCTTTCCGGGGAACGTCTTTCCGTAGAGCTTCACCATATGTTTGAAGGCATGATTACTAATATTGTGCTTGAACACAAAGATGCCGGAGATTTTAATACTTTCCGTCAGGATTGTCTGGGACGTTTGGGAATTGATCCGCAGATCGAAGCCGCATTTTTCAATGAAGCCGATCCTACAGAAGTCAATGAATTGTTTTTTGAGCAGTTCCTGGAATTCTATGACAGGAAGTTCCAGCAGATGTCTGATATCCTTTTACCAGAGATCACAAGGGTTTACGAAAACGAAGGAGATCGTTATAAGCGAATATTGATACCATTCTCAGATGGAAGACCTAATCAAATGCCTATCGCAGCAGAGATTGAAGATGCTGTGAAGTCAAAAGGAAAAACTATTCCTTCCGATATTGAAAAGGTGGTTACCCTGGCAGTGATTGATGAAAAGTGGAAAACACACCTTCGTGCGATGGATGAATTGAAAGAAGCTTCCCAGGCGGCCTCTTTTGAGCAGAAAGATCCATTGGTAATTTATAAAATGGAAGCCTTTAACCTCTTCGAGCAACTCATTCACGACATCAATGAGGAAGTGACGGGATTCCTGGCTAAAGGTAAACTGGACCTTCCGCAAGGACCAAATCAGCAGTTGCGTGAAGCTCGCCGTCAACGTACGGATATGAGTAATACCAAAACGAGCCGTACGAGTGATGAAGAAATGGCCCGTAGAGCAGCAGAAGGGGTGAGTCGCTCCAGTTCAAAACCTGAAACGGTTCGCAGACATGATAAGAAAGTTGGGCGAAATGAACCTTGCCCATGTGGTAGTGGTAAAAAGTACAAACACTGCCACGGCAGAAAATAGATAGACTTTAATGCTATCATTAAGGCCCCATTTCTTTCGAGAGGAAGGAATGGGGCCTTTCTTTTCCCCTTATGTGAACTATGTGCCTATGTGTTTTATAAAAAGAACCACAAAGGCACATAGTTCACATAAGTTTATCCTTAAAATGATAACAAATTTAAATCAAGCTTAAGTAATTGTTAATCAGGTAGTTGTGATTGTTTTGTTCGAATTAATGCTCTCGAATATTCTCCAAGTAAAAAGTTTGGCATCAATTTTGCTTCTTACTAAATAGCGGATAAACTCGGGCCTTTTGGGCAACGGTTCCGCTACCTATTATTTAATTAAAATTTTTTAATCGGGATGAAATTCCGGCATGGCTGTATGGTCATGCCCTGATAGAGTTTTGCCCCTTGCAAACAGCATTTGGAAGGTCAGTTTTGTAGTGAAGGAAAAACCGGGATCTCAAATTTGACGCCAAGAAGAAACACTAAATATTTTACCGCAGGCAGATTGCCTCCCAAAAATTATCGCACTATGAGATCTTTAAAAATTAAAGTCGATCAGAAAAGTGTAGTAAACGTTGAACTTTACGCAAACACGAAAAAAGTCATCCCCCGTGTACAGCAGTTCGTGACCATTCTGGTACTCGGATTTGCTTCTATTTTCTTCAACCAGTTAAATGCCCAGAGCATTTATTTTGGTAACGACCCACTTAATCAGGTTAGTTGTACCTGTATGGACAATGCTACTAATTTGTCCAATGGGCAGTTCAGCGAATTGATTACCATCGCAAGCGGGCCGGGTGAGACCTGGACCGTTACCGCCGTTTCAGGACTTTACAATATTGCGAGTCCTGCTCCCCCAATGGCGCCAATTCCGATTTCCGTTGGACAGGGTTTTGATGAGACGGGCCCGGGAACTGGCATTTACCAGTTGTCGGCTATCCACATTGATGCACTGGGTTTTTCCTTAATGGCATCAAACGGTGTTGAAAGTGTTGAAATTAACAACCACACCTGTTATTATCCAAACCCGGCATTCATCAATTTCCCGGATGAAATTTGCCTCAGCAGTGTACCGGTTACCCTTGAAGCTGACGTGGGAGGTGCTGCGGGAAGCGGTTTTTTCCGCGTAGACAATGTCGTTGCGACGGAGTTTGATCCATTCCTTTTAGGGGTTGGGCCACATGTCATTGAATATATATTCGATGCCGGCACAGCAACTGCGAACGACCCTTCTGATCCGGGTTGTACGTCAAGGATCTCAACAGTAGTTAATGTATTGGATGTACCTAACACAGCGGTAATTGGGCAGGTAAATATTTCTTTGGGGCACGATTGTGAAGTCACTGTTACACCAGAAATGGTGCTGGCAGGACCTTATCCTTGTATTGATGATTACTACGTCATCATTTTTGATCAAAATAATCAACCTATCGGTAATGTACTAACCGGCGAATACCTCGGTCAGATTTTGCCGGTCCAGATATTGACTTATTCCAATAATTATACAGGAACAGGTACCATTCACCTTATTTTAGGTTTTGAACCTGATCTTGAATGCCCTGATGATGCTTCTGCAGCAACTGTTGAAGATGAGGTATTCTTCATTGAAGATGAAATTACATCCTCTGACCCAACGGTCGTCCCTATGAACTTCGCTTGTTATGCAGATCTGGTTTCAGGGCCTGGTATTCACAATTTCCATTTGGATACATTTACGGTTGACCAGGATGGTATCTACGTTTTTGAAGGTATCGGTGAGTTTGGACAGTTGGCAGCAGTCATCTACGAAATGGAATTCAATCCCGGACAAGGACCATGTAATAATATCATGGCCTATTCACAGGAAATTCCACTGGGCGAAGGATATTACACCAACGAGCCTGATGCCGTTCGCATGAACATTCAGTTGCATGCAGGCACCCAATATATCATATTTACATTTGGACATGATCCGGGACAGACCGGTGAGTACCAATGGGTGGTTTGGGATCTTGAAGGTGACGGACAGGTAGTAGGACTGGACCCTGAACTGGCTTTATTGGAACTGCCTTTATACTGTGGGAATTACGAAGATGTTTTGAATAATCCGGAGAGTCTCGAATACTTCGGTTTTCCTGATGCTTCCGCTAACTGTGCACCAATTGAAATACTCTTCAACGATGTACTCGAAATGGACGGTGATTGCCAGCCGGCAACCATTATCAGAACTTTTAGCGGAACCAATATTTTTAATAATGTTTTGGAGTGTACCCAGGAAATTGAGTTTGATTATATCGAATTCGACGACCTGACCTTACCTCCGCAGACATTCACACTGGAATGTGACGAAACCTATGAAGAAACTGATGAAGGTAATCCTCATCCAAATGTGACCGGGTATCCATTTGTACTCACTGCTTACGGAGCTAAAAAGCTTGATCCGATTTACTGCAATTTTGTGGCAAGTTATGACGACCAGCAACGTGTGTACTTCTGTGAGAATAATTATCAGTTCATCAGAGAATGGCTGATTATTGATAACTGTGTAAGTGAAGTATATACCTTCAACCAATTCATCCGCGTAGGAGATTTTTACGGACCACAATTAAGTTGTTCTGCACCTGATAGTGATGGTGACGGAACTCCGGATACTTTGCAATATTCTTCATCACCGCTCGATTGTACAGCGATCATCGATGTTCCGTTACCGAATGTTTCGGATAATTGTTCATCAGGCTGGACGGTATTTACGGAAGTATTGGTGGAAGAGGAAGTACCGGTTTACAACAATATAGGGTTGATCATTGGTGTAGATACGATTACGGTTGTTGCTGCAACTATTGAAGATGATGCACCGCATAGATTAGTAACGGGAATTCCTGAAGGATGTCACCTGTTTAGATATACCGTAACAGATAATTGTGGAAACACCTCTGTTATTGAATGCCCATTCTGTGTAATGGATGAGATAAATCCGGTAGCAGTTTGTGATGATGACCTTAACCTGTCCATCGGAGGTGATGGGTACGGAAGATTATACGCTGAAGATGTTGATGAAGGAAGTAATGATAACTGTGGAATTCTTCTGCTGGAAGTAAGGAGAATGATCTATATGGAAGATGATTGTACGCCAATTGCAGAGCCATATTTTACCCCCTGGGCACCGTTCGTGGAATTCTCTTGCTGTGATGTAGGGTCTGTGATAGAAGTTGAATTGAGAGTAACTGATTTATCAGGAAATACTAATACTTGTTCAACAGGCGTAATGGTGGAAGATGAATCCAATCCATTATGTGTAGCACCAGATGATGTTGTTACTACCTGTGCAGTGGTTCCTGCTCATTATAATGGTAGTGACCTGACACTGCTACAGGATAACTTTGGAATGCCGCTGGGTATCGACAACTGTAATATCATGGATATTATTGAGCTCGCGCCGATCATTGATCTTGATGATTGCGGATATGGAACGATCATTCGTAGATTCCAGGTGGTTGATCAGTTTGGAAATGTTTCTCAAAATATCTGTGAGCAGGAAATTACGGTGACGATTACTAAAGACTATGAAATCAAGTTCCCGAAAGACTTTATAACGGAATGCGCCGAGCCAATGCCGGATACATTAATGTGGATCTCCAATGGTTGTGAAGCCTTGACGGTTCAGGTATCTGATGCACAATACAGCGTGCCAAGTGGTGCTTGTTACAAGATCTTGAGAACATATGATGTTATTGACTGGTGTGAATATGACGGTTCTTCCGATCCGGTTATCCTTCGTCGTGATGAGGATTGTGACGGAACTCTTGGAGAAGAAGATCTCTGGTTGATCAGAAGAGATGGCATCGCTTATACAGACAGAACGAATAATGAAAATGACGGAATTCCGACTACGGGAACCAAAGGTGTAGCCTGTGATGGCTCAACCAACCCGGCAGGATTCTGGAGAACAGTTGAATCAAACGGCCGCTGGCAGTATACACAGGTGATTATGGTGAATGATATTACCCCTCCGCAAGTCACTTTTGCCACACCGGAAGCTTATTGCAGTGTAACGAATGATTGTACCGGACAGGTTTCCCAAAACTTCGTTGTGAGTGAAATTTGTTCATCCGTCGACCTTTCGGTTGAAGTATTTCTCGATCTAAACGATGACGGTCCTCTGGATAATGATAATATTACTGCACAGGCATTGTCAGGAAGTTATCCAAACTTTGTCATCAGCGGAACCTATCCAATAGGTAGTCATGCATTCGATGTACACGTGGAAGATGGTTGTGGTAACACAAATGTTGTAAAGATTCCATTTACGGTTGTGGACTGTTTTGCTCCGACTCCGATCTGTATCCATGGTTTGTCAACAAGCCTTGAGCAATTGCCGGGTGGAATTGATATCGATGGAGATGGGGATGAAGATAAAGCTGCCAAGGTTCTATTGGCCGAAACATATGTAATAGATGCAGGATTGGATGATTGTAATGGGCCTATTACCTACTCCATTCACCAGGTGGACAATATCAATGACGGAACAGATATTCCTGAACCGGACGATATCAGTACTATTGTGACTTGTGATGAATTAGGCGAAACTCTCGTTAGGATCTATTCATGGGACAATGCCTACAATCCTTATGCAGTACAGCCGGATGGAACGATTGGAGGACCTAATTACGATTATTGCGAAACATATATTGATGTTCAGGATAATCAGGAATTCTGTACCACCATTACCATCTCAGAGGGTGCTATTGCAGGACACATTATGACGGAAGAGAACGAACCTGTAATGGGTGTTGAACTTGGATTCAATGTATC
>QQUB01000704.1 GCA_008501835.1 Bacteroidota bacterium | reverse complement strand
TCCGGTCTGTGAACCATTGCCGTCAAGGGTGACTGCTTCGGTAATACAATCAAGGGTGTCCGTGGCTGTCAGATTTACCGTTGGATCATAGGAGAGATCGACAACATCCATCGAAGATGGAGCTGAAACACATCCGTAAGTCTCATTGGTGACCACGAGGTGATAAGAACCTGGCAGGGTAACTAATGGAGCTAAAACAGCTTCATTGGATGCATCAATATCTGGGCCCACCCAATTGTAGGTAATGCCTGCTCCCTGGGTTGAGTTGTCTGACTGCAGCGTGACTTCGTGAGTATCACAATCAAGGTATAGCCATTCGCCTGCATCCGCAATGGGTAGCAGAATCTCTTCGATGGATAACGACGCTGTCTCCTGACACCCATTTGCATCGGTAACAGTCACAACATAGGTGTCTGGTACTTGTACATATAATGATGAAACGGTATTCCCCGATGACCAGGTATACTCCTCATATCCGGGAGTGGCAACGATGTTGGTACCGTCTCCTTCACAGAAGTAATCCTGGCCGGTAATTTCTACAACCGGTAGAGGTAATTCAATAACATTGACCTGGTCATTATTGGTACACCCATTTGCATCGGTAACCGTAACCGAAAAATCGCCAGGTTCATAAACAGTCAAACTCTGGCTGTCAGACCCTTCTGACCAAAGGTAGGTGGCGTATCCGGAGCCGACATCCAGGGTGGTTGAATCATTTTGACAATATTGGAAAACACCGGTGATCTGTGGGGTAGGTAAAGGATTTTCAATCACTGTTGCTAAAGTGTCTCCGGAACATCCACCAGCGTCAGTCACAGTAAGACTGTAAGTGCCGGGAGCATCAACGGTAATGGATTGGGTGGTAGCTCCATTTGACCAGGTGTAGGTTGAATACCCACCTCCGGCATCAAGCAAGGTATTACTGTTCTCACAATATTCCATTGTACCGGAAATGATAGGGGCAAGTTCCGTTTCCTGGTTGATGTAAACGCTGGTACTGTCCATGCAACCGTTAGCATCTGAAACGATGAGGCTTACAGGGCCTTCAGTATTAATTGTAATAGAGGGGACATTGCTGCCATTTGACCAATTGTAGGTCTCATAACTTTGATCGGCTGCAAGGGTAGTGAAACTGCCGACACAGAACGTTTGTGGCCCGTCAATTGCTGGTTCCGGTAATGGATTTTCTGTGACCTCATAGCTGGAACTGGAATAACATCCGTTCAAATCAAGGGCGGTAAGCTCAAAAATTCCCCCGGAACTTACGGTTAGATCAGCGGTGGTAGAACCATCATCCCATTCGTATCCTGCATACCCGGATTCCCCGGTAATCGTGGCACTTTGTCCTGCACAGAAGTCAACATCTCCTGAGATTATAGGAGGTGTTACAACAAATTCACTTAGAGTAACCTGGGAAGATGTTGTACATCCGTTTAAGTCGGTAACGGTTAGTGTCGCAAGGCCTACAGTATCAAATACACTTATAGGATCATTGATGCCGTTCGACCAGGTGTAATCTACGAAACCTGTTTCCCCGGTGAGCTCAGTTTGTGTCCCGGGACAAAATTGCAAATCTCCTGAGATGGTGGGAGCCGAGGTTGTGAATTCCGATAGCGTAACGGTATGGGTGCCCGGACAACCAAGGGTGTCTGTTACTGTTAGCGTAATATCCCCGGTTGTGGAAACTTCAAGCATCTGTTCTGTTGATCCGTCTGACCATTCGTAGGTGTCAAAACCTCCTTCAGCCGTAAGTGTTGTCGAAGTCCCCGGGCAAAATTGCAGATCTCCGGAAATATCCGGGGTTGGGCCAGACAGTTCTTCAACAGTAGCCATTGTCGAACCCTGGCAACCGTTCATATCTGTTACGGTTACCCAATAATCTCCTGGCTGGCTGACTGAGATAATCGGCGCCATGCTGGCATTTGACCAGGCATAAAGGTTATAACTATCGGAAAGTTCCAATATTACTGATTCTCCCTCACAAAAATACCCCTCAGTTATGATTTCAGGTTCGGGCAACGGGTTTTCAACAACAGTTACGCTGGTGGAACCTGTACATCCATTGATGTCGGTTACATAAAGGGTTATTTCTCCCGGGTTATTTACAAATATCTCCTGGGTTTCCGTTCCATTTGACCATTGATAAGAAACGTAACCATTCTCTCCTACGAGCATGGTCGTATTCCCAAAGCAGTATTCCGGGTTTCCGATGATTTCAGGTTCCAGGCTTTCCAGTTCAGTTACTTCAACTGAAGACTCTCCAATACATCCGTTGTTGTCAATGACAGTTACAGAGTACTCAGCTTCCTGGTCTGCAAACGTACTTTGTCCAACGTCTCCATTGGACCAAAAATAGTCGGTGTAAGATTGTTGCACCGATAGGAAAGTTGAAGATCCAACACAAAAACCAGGAACTCCCTCAATGATTGGATCGGGTAATGGATTTTCCTCAACGGTAAATTCGTCCTCAAACGTACAATCGAATACATCTGTTATGGTGACTGACCAGGTGCCGGGGCCAACAATAATTGAAGGATCAGTAGAGCCTGTATTCCATAAATAGCCAGGATAATTTTCTGTCAGGACAAGTGTGCCTACATCCCCTTCACAGAGGTCCGGATCTCCAATAATTTCAGGGAACAGCTCAGGAGCCTGTTCAACGACATAGGAGGATTCGTTGATACAACCATTGTCGTCGGTTACGGTAACAAAGTAGGTGTCACCATTGGAAACAGTTATCTGGTCTTCTGTTGATCCGGTACTCCATTCATATCCGGCGTATGGATCCAGAGTGAATAGCGTACTTGATTCTCCCGGGCATAAAAGGTTGTCTCCCTGAATGACAGGTGGAGGGATATTGATGTCTTCAATAGTAATTTCTGCCGAGTTCTGACAGCCATTTGCATCAGTTACCAAAACAGAGACAAGTCCTGATTGGGAATATGGGATGCTTTGGCTGGAAGCACCTGTTGACCATTGATATTGCTCATATGACGGGTTGACGGTTAATTCCGTAGGATTGCCTTCGCAAATAAACGGGTCACCAGTAATTTCAGGAGTTGGGAGGGGGTATACTTCAATATCGAAAGAATCTTCATTCTGACAACCTTCATTATCGGTTACCGTAACAGAATAAGTACCAGTTGCGGTCACCGAAATATCCGAAGTGCTTTCTCCGCTAGACCATTGATAACCACTAAATCCCGGTGTGGCACTAAGGGTAGCAGGTGCGTCTTCACAAACGCCTTCAGGTCCTGTAATTTCAACAACAGGCATACCATTCACGATGACCTCTACATCGATTAAGTCATCACAATTACCCTGTGAAACAGCAAGTGTATAGGTCAGTGTTCCGGAAAAGTCTTCAGGAATGGTGACGGTGGGGCTAAGTACATTCGTGGCAGAAATAAAATCTAAACCCTGGCCCGTACTCGTCCAGGTATAAGTTTCGGTACCATCCACGCCAGTTATGGAAACGGGGAGTGAAAAGGTAGGGTCTCCGGCACAAATAGTGACGGGGCCACTTTCTGAAAGTTCCGGTTGAGGCTGGACTTCCAGATCAAATGAAGCCATGTTTTGACAGCTGTTGTCATCGGTAACTGTTACAGTGTAAGTGCCGGTTTGATCAACAGTAACAGAAGATCCTGATTCTCCATTGGACCACGCATAGTCCGGGAATCCAGCTGTTGCCTGGAGCGTAGCTTCTTCAACACTACAGATGATATCCGGCCCGGTTATTTCTACCTCGGGCATTGGGGACACGTTGATGGTAATATCTATAAGGTCGTTACATTCTGATTCGGTAACCAACAGGTTATAGGTAATAGATCCTGAAAAATCAGGAGGAATGGTAACCGTTGGGTTAAGGACATTGGTGGAGGATAAATAACTTAACCCGGCACCCGTGGCTGTCCAGGTGTAAACTTCTGCCCCTAAATTTCCGGATACTGTTACAGGCATTGGAAATGGTGAGGAACCGGCACATATATCTATTGGTGTTGTGCTTATTAATTCCAGTTCACAAGTTGGATCTGCTTCACAATTAAGAAAAGGGGCTGCGGATCCAGACCAGGAGAGGCTGAACCCCATGGAACTACCAAGCCAGTTGTCCAGCAGTAAGAAATAACCTTCCCCTGGTTGTACAATGAGGGGAGCAACATACCCATCCCCAAAAGCATCTTCTGACAGGTCGGTAGTTCCGTTACCAAGTCCTGTTTGCGGACAAAAAGTACAATTATTGGCTGCATAGGAACACCTGACAGGACTTCCCAGGTTGTCACAACCAACATCAGGGCCGTAAATGGCAAAATCATAATCCTCTCCTAATCCTCCGTCCGGATTAATCGTGAATTCGATTACGCTGTTAGGGGGCATATCTGGTTGGAATTCGAAGTAGTACCAGCCGCTTTGATGTTCAAAGCCAGTCAGGCAGTCGTTATCATTGTCCGGGTCGGCAAAATCATCTATTCCTGCACCTGTTGGTGTGAAAGAAATATCACCGTCCGAACAAATTACCTCTGCGGTGATGCAGTCTTCATTTTGGGAAATTAACAAATGGGGTAGTAAGGTTAGGACCAAAATAAACACAGATCGAAAACGCATAAACCTGGTATTATGACATTAATAATAGTGTCAGCAATGGAGGATATAAAGATTTAATATCGCTGTGATGGGAATGTCGGTGATTTTCAGTGACTTTTCAGGAGTGTCGATTGGAGTTGTTGCTGAATTAACCGGTCAAGGGAATAGAGATGAAGTGTATTGCCAAAGATAAATTTTTTGAAAGAACTTTTCAACTACATCGTTTATTTCTAACATAATTTTTCCGATGCTGAAAATAATTCAGGCAACCATCTCCTGCCGATAGATACGGGGCGTCTTTCCTGTCCACCGCTTAAATGACCTGATGAAGGTACTTCCGTCGGCATAATGTAACAGGTCAGCAATTTCGTTGACGGAGAGTTCTCTGTTTTTTATATAACTTAAAGCAAAGGATTTTCGGGTATCTTCAAGGATTTCCTTAAAATTATACTCTTCCTGCCTCAATCTCCTTTGGAGGGTTCGGGCACTCATATTGAGGTTTAAAGCAACCTGTTCGATAGTTGGAAAATCCGGATCCATCAAATTAATAAGTGCACTTTTGACCAGGGTGTGAAAGTGTTTACTTCCTTCCAGTTCCCGGACTTTTTCTTCTGCGTGGGCGACCAGGATACGGAGCAGGCGATAATCTTTGGTTATTACAGGAGCGTTGACGTGTTTTTTGTCAAAAAATATGGCTGTTTCCGGCTGATTGAATTTCAATGTACATTTATAAACCCGCTCATATTCCCTGATGTTTTCAGGTCGTATAAAATCAAAATGTACTTCCAGCGGATAAAACTGTTCATGGGTAAGGGTATGAAATTCTCTGAGTGTGAAAGCAATGATGCCGTCTGTGATGTGTCGGACAATTTCCCGGGGAGGATCGGCCCAAAGGTGACTTGGTTTCAGGCTGAGTTTGAATCGATCTTTTTCTTCTACAATTATTTTGGGGATAGCCTTACACCCAAGGTTGGCAAAGGTGCAGCAATAATCCAGTGCCTCTTTTATGGTTGAACTGGTTTGGGTGATCTGTCCAATCAGGCCAGAGGAGGAAAGGTTCATATATTCACCAGCGTGCAATCCGAAAAAGGGATCCCCGGTTTCTTCAATGGCCAGTTCAATGGCATTACAAAAATCATCGGCCGAGATCATAAGCGTTTCGTCCATTAATGCTGTTACCGAATAACTGCTCGCATCAATGAGTTTTGTTTTGTCAGCACCCTGCAGCCCTGCAAAATGAATGAGCCCTAAAAGAAATCTTCCGCTGAAAGTCATGGGATAAAATTACGAAAAAATACGATTGGCGTGAAATGCCTATTTTTTGGCATTTACTGAAAATGAGAAAACATAAATGGCCGGTAATTTTGTGGTGTAAGTATTAAGATAAAATTTGAGCCAGCCAGATTGGTGATTCATTCTTTATCCGTTTGATGCTTCAGTTGGATAATGTGAGGTTGGAGTATTGGGAGAGAATCAAATTGAACCCATTTTCCAGTTTCCAAAATTCCTTCTTATGTGTTCAGTGATCTTATCATTTTTTAAGAAAGCCTGAAGAAATTTTTAAGCTTAAACTAAAAGTCTAATCATGAAAAATTTTGAAACATCCGTAATCATTAATGCATCTCAGGAAAGAGTATGGGAGGTTTTAACTGATTTTGAAAATTATGCAGCCTGGAATCCATTTATATCAAAAATTAATGGCAAGCCGGAAGAAGGGACCAAAATCAAAAATACAATGAATCTCGAGGGGATGAAGCCACAAGTATTCACACCTACAATTCTGAAACTGGAAAAAAACCGTGAATTCCGCTGGCTGGGCCACATGTTCATCAAAGGTCTTTTTGACGGAGAGCACTATTTCGTTCTGGAAGAAAGTGATCATGGAAGTACGAAGGTTATTCATGGGGAAAATTTCTCCGGAATACTCGTACGTCCGTTACTGAAAATGATCGGTGAAAAAACCGTCTCAGGTTTTCAAATTATGAATGAGGCATTGAAGAAAAGAGTTGAGACTTTGGAGAGTTAACCCGAAATCCCCAACTCCGAACCACGAGCCCGTAGCGTTTCATGAGTAATTTATATTTAATCCCCCATTAAACCATTGCATCTATCCCCAGTCAATAGTACATTGACCATAAAAACCTATAAAAAAATTAAACCATGAAAAAGCTCAATTTTATTTTGGTAATTGCGCTGATCTTAATGCAGACGTCAGCATTCGCCCAATCAGAACCAGCAGACAGTACCGGACTCCCGGGAGATAATTTTAGTCTTCAGGGTGCCCTTGAAATGTTCAAAACGGCCAAATCTCCGGAAGATTTTGAAAAGAAGATCAACCAGGAAGACAGTCACGTCAACAACCTGGACCTTAACGAAGATGGTGAAATCGACTACATTCGTGTAGAAGATAAGATGGATGGAAACGTGCACGCCCTGATTCTTCAGGTGCCGGTTAATGAAGATGAAGTTCAGGATATCGCTGTAATAGAAATTGAAAAAACAGGAGACGAGCATGCTATTCTGCAGATTGTAGGGGATGAAGATATGTATGGAAAGGATGTTTATGCTGAACCATTTGAAGAGGAAGCCCAAATGGATGGAAAAGGCGGTCCTTCCGGAGATATTACTGTACGCCGGATTGTCGTTAATGTTTGGTTATGGCCCTCAGTTAGATTCATGTATGCCCCCGGATATACAGTATGGGTATCACCTTACTACTGGAGAGTATATCCACGTTGGTGGCGCCCCTGGAGA
>QQUB01000913.1 GCA_008501835.1 Bacteroidota bacterium | reverse complement strand
GCCACTACCTATGGTTCCGGCCCTCAGGCAGGCTTTGGGGCTGGCCCTCTTACCGATCAGGGAACTACAGACACGGAAACCTGTGCAAACTGGGACCGGTTTTTTATCGTACATCAGCCAGACATTAATGCTTTTAAAGCCGATTGGCAGGATAATGGCATGATTGACAATATTGTCCCTTCAAGTATTCTGGGCTGGCCTGGAAGAGGCAATCCTCATTTTTTGGACGTCAACGGATACGCTTTGCCTGAAGGTACTTTTGCTCCGTATGTGGATATCAACGGTGACGGAGTATACAATCCAATGCTTGGAGACTATCCTTCCACTAAACAAGCTGATGAGGCGATCTGGTGGGTTTATAATTATGCTTATGAAAGCGACACATATCCACAAGCCCCGGGAATAGAGGTTCATGCCATGGCTTATGCATACGCCAGTGATGTTGATGCGCTTAATAACACCACCTTTTATGATATAAAACTCATCAACAAAAGTCCGACACCTCTGGATTCTACCTATTTTTCCATTTGGACAGATCCTGACCTGGGTTGTTATACGGATGATTACGTTGGTTATAATCCAGATAATCACATGGCCTTTGTTTACAATACGGATGCTCAGGACGGTTCCGTCGGTTGTAACTGTGATCAAGGAGTGAACACCTATTGTGAAGAAATCCCCATGGTAGGTATTTTACCTCTGGATGGTATAGATAGTCAGGGTAACACATCTCCTTCCTCTTTTGTCGTTTACCATGGTTATGAGGGGCCTCCAAACCAGGGAGATCCTAACATACCCCTTGAATACTACCGCCTGATGCAGGGACAGTGGCTGGATGGCTCTCCCATTACGGACCCCAATGGCGAACCCATTCAGTATATGTATCCTGGTGCTCCTGATAATGAGGATGAATGGTCCATGTGTTCAGATGGAGGTGCTCCTGTTGGGGATAGAAGGATGTTGATCAACTTCGGTCCATTCAACTTCCCTCAGGGGGCTATCGAAGCAATTTCATTTGCAGTTGTAGGCGTTGAGGATGTGCCGCATCCTTGTCCGTCACTGAATCCCCTGACGGATGCCGCCAACGAAGTATTGGGTTTTTACGATATTCTTTCCGCAGAGGAATCGCCCGGAAAAGTTGAATGTAATGCAACAGTTTTTCCCAACCCTGTAACCGGGCAATCAGTAATTACACTCGATGCTGAGCATGACAGAATTTGGGAAGTGATCATATATACTTCCAATGGGAAAACTGCGCTTTATCAGAATAGAATAAGCAATAGCCAATTTGAGGTTGGTAAAAGTTCACTGCCCGCTGGAGTCTACTTTTTCAGGGTAGCAACGGAAGAAGGTAAGATTGGGAGAGGCAAGTTTGTGGTGCATTAAATTGGTTTCACGCAGATCTCGCTGATTTACGCTGATTTTTTTCTGCGTGATCTGCGTGACTTCAACAGTTATTACTTCAACCTATCTACAGATTCTCCATACTCTAGTAATGCTTTACCAATGGTTCGGCTTAATTCTTTTAAGGAAGGTTCAATTCTTTCCCAGGTAACGGAGTCAATAAGCGGCTTACTGCTGGTTATTAATTCTGTGTAAAGTGTATCTCCCGGTTCATAATTGTTACCGATTTGATCTGTTTGCCTGTCAATTTCAAGATACCTAACTCCGAAAACGCCAGTTTGAACAGTATATACCCGATCAGATCGACCCAAAATGAAATCATCCTCAAAAGATAATTCAACCAGGATTTTATTCTTATGTAGGTCAATTGATTTTACCTGTCCTACTTCATAACCGTTTACCTTAATTGGCGTAGCTTCGTTGACACCCATAACATCATCACTATAGACATAAAGGCTATATCTGTTTTCAAACAATCCCCATAGATTCTGTTTGGTAAAAACAATTGCTATCAATACCAGTGCCGAAACAACTACACCTCCAATCAATTTATATTTCCGTTCAATTTTTTCCATTTTCATCTCTTTTGGGTAAAAAAAAACGGTCAACTTTATTTAGGGATTGTCAACTCTACACTCATCACTTTCCACCATGCACTTTTCACTTTAAATTAATACTCATCCCCAAAAGCAAAATCCGGTTTACGTTCGGTCCAGCGACCTCTCGTAAAATCAGGTATCGGCATAGGATGACTGCCCATAGCAATGGATTGCTCGGAAAGCGGAGTAAGAGACAACCAGGTGGCGGCATCATACACATCAAATGGCGGTGTTTCATCACGCTTGGCACATTCCACGAAAGCATGGATCAGGAAAAAATCCATGCCGCCATGACCGGCACCTACTGCCTTTTGTTCATGTCGCGTCCACAATGGATGATCGTATTTTTTCAAATACGGATCTGCATCTTCCCAACGATGAGACGGGCTTGTGCCTTCGATATGCAATGATCTGTTAACGGCCATCCACAATCCTTTAGTTCCTTGAACGCGGAAACCTAACGAGTATGGCCTTGGCAGGTTTGTATCGTGATGTACGACGATCGTTTCCCCATTATTACATTTGATGGTAGTAGTAACCTTATCACCGAGTTTAAATTCAATTTTGGCATTCGGATGATCCGGGCCGCCTTTTTCATGATTGACAACATAATCGTGCAACCCCCTGGCTTTGGAAGCAAAAGAAGTCAGATACAACAACCGGTTACCACGATTGATATCTATGTATTGTGCCACAGGACCGATGCCATGAGTCGGGTATAAATCTCCGTTTCGATGTACAGAATGTTTCGTACGCCATTTGGCCTCACTGAACCCCTTTTCCCCGAATTCCACACCATTGCCATAGGCTGATTTTCCATCGTTGAATTTTACGTGCCGAAGATCATGCTGGTAACCACATTCCAGGTGAATGAGTTCGCCAAACATCTCCTGACGGACCATATTCAGGATGGCCATGACATCTCTCCGGTAGCAAACATTTTCCAGAAAGAACAGATGGCTTCCTGTAGCCTCGGAGGTATTAACCAATTCCCAGCATTCATCCATGGAAAATCCTCCGCACACCTCCAGTCCTACATATTTCCCCGCCTTCATGGCTGCTATAGCCATTTCAGAATGCCAGCGCCATGGGCTGCTGATGATAACTGCATCCACATCTTCTTTTTCCAGCAATTCCAGGTAAGCCTTTTCTCCCTTATAAACCGTGGGTTGTGGTTTTCCCTTTTTGGTAAAAAGCTCTTTGGAACGGTTGATCATGATATCATCGACATCATTGATGGCCACCACATTGCAATCATCACGATTCAACACAAGATCAATATGACTTTGCCCTCTTAACCCTACACCGAGAAAGGCGACGTTCAGTTTAGATTTTGGACCAACCGGCTTTTCTACTGGTTGGGACTGGGCCTTGAGTTCTGTAGCCGGAATCGCGAGGCTTGCTCCTGCAAGTGCTGTGGTTTGCAAAAATTTACGACGGTCGAAAGATTTTTCCATACTTGTTGGTTTTATTCAATAACGAAGAAGAATTTGGGGTTAACCAAATTTCTCTTCGTTATTTGTTTAATGTTGTCCCGACACTACGTGTTTCCCTTCGGCGGGAACCTGTCCTCGGCAAACTTGCCGGGATCTCCCGTTGGTCGATTTGAAATCGTTTGATGTTGTTTCATATGGTTTCAGAGTAGTTCAAATTTATTCCCTGAGAACTCTGTGCCTACTCTGTGCTCACTGTGGTTAAAAACAAAATATTCCACCCAATGCTCCCCTTTTATATTTCAGAATTGTCGGTATCAATATGTCCATCAACTCTTTTTTTCTCAAGCAATTCAAATACTTAGTTTTGTTATTTATTCAATTCTTGTTTTTCAATTATATCAAATCCGAAGAATCCTTTTTTAGTTTCAAGAGTTACTGTTTGGTAATCTTCTATTCTGCCTAAATATTTATGAGAAAAAACTAATTCTTTAGGTTTCCCCTTATAATCTATTCTCACTAAAGGACTCTTATGCGATCTCATTCCTTTTGGACCAGGCATGTCTGAAATTTTTTCAATCCTATATTCTTTTATCGTTGATTCTGGTTTTGCGAAGAATTTATTACAAGCCATAAATAAAGTACAAACGATAAACCCCCAACTCACAAAATTCTGTAATAATGCAAAGCCATTTCCCCATTTTGTTTCATAGGTTGAGAAATAGGGACGATCGATGAAGTTGGCAATAACTCCAGTAATTATTATGATCAGGATAGGAATTCTGACATCAATTATTGTCTTCCTGTAAATAGATATTTCCCAAATAATTAAAGCCCCCCCTATCATTAACATTATGAAGTAAAACCAATGCCTTTTTTTATTTAAAATAGAGTTTCTCAATATTCCAATTCGATTTGTTACTTATACTAAAACATAATCTTTTTTACCCAGACATACCCTCTACTCCGGCTGCAATCTAGCGAATACCGGATAGTGATCAGAGTAGTTGACTTTTATAATATCGAACTCCAGCGTTTTGAGTCCTGCTGATTCCAGAATGTAATCAATTCTAAGGCCGGGAATGCTGCCTGCATAAGTGGTTCCAATACCGACTCCGGCTTTTTTAAAGGTGTCTGTTGTACCCTTGGAAAGCAAATGATAGGCATTGGATTGGGGCACATCATTAAAATCCCCACAGATGATCACCGGGTTGGGACTTCTTTGAATATGTTCAGCAATTTCCTTTGCCTGAGTGGCCCGTTTACGGGCAGAATTCCGGTACTTTCCAATCATTCCCCTGATGGTGAGCCAGGTTTGCTTTTCCTGGATCTTGCCCTCTGAAGCCACTTTGTCAGCAATCTTGGATACTTCATTGGATTGCAGGTGAATATTAAATAGTCGGTAAACTTTTTCCCCGACGGTTATATCTGCCGAAAGATAACCATTGGATCTGTTATCATAATACTTCGCCCTCTTTTTGCTGATTGGATATTTTGAAAAAATAGCTAGTTGCCCTCCCTGATCCTGGAAAAAATGGTTGCAGTCTGTGCCTTTGGTAATATAATCCGCAAAAGGACCCGCTACTCTGGGAACAGGGAATTCCTGAAAGCACAGTACTTCCGGTTGGTATTCATTGATAAGACCGGTTATTTCTTCTTCCGTGAGTTTTGTAGTTCCTGCTCCGGGTTTTACGAGGTTCCGGCAGTTAAAGGTCATCACCCGGATCTCTGTGTCAGTTGGAGGGTGATTGGGTTTGGTTCGAAATCCTACGAGGCTGGTAAATTGTCCCCACCCCAAAATCAACCAGGCGAGCGAATAGATAAAATAACGCTTTCGCAATACGCCCCAAATAAAAACGAACAGGATATTTGCCAAGACCAGCCACGGATAAAAAAGGCCGAGAATGGAAAACATCCAGAAACTCTGAGGGGAGGCGTAAGGAGAAATATAGGCACCGAATCCTAAAAATATGGTGAATATATTGATCCAGAAAAGTATTTTTACCATTACAAAGTTTTGGGTCAGTTTGCGAGTTTTGATGTGGTTTTAAAAATAAAAATAGTTGAATTATTTTGATTAACAAATCTTCCTTCCACCAATCTTTGAAGTTCTGCCAGAATATTGTTGCAGGGGAAAGCACCCGATTGGGAGGCTACAGTCTTCCACCTTTTAAATCCCTCAATCTTGGGCTATACACGGAGGATGATAAGGAAACCATTCAAAAAAACAGGCAGTCTTTTTTCGAATCCCTGGGCATCAAACCACGGCAAACAGCAGGCAGTCATCAGGTCCATGGAGATCGAATCATCTATGTTTCCCAACCTGGGCAGTATGAAGGATATGATGCATTAATTTGTAATCAAAAAGGAATATTTCTGACGGTAACGGTTGCTGATTGTACTCCTGTTTTGATCTATGACTCCAAAAACGAAGCAGTAGCAGCCATCCATGCCGGATGGAAAGGTACTGTGTTGGAAATTGTTCGAAAAACCCTGGAGCAGATGTCAAAACAATTCGGCACCAATGGTGAGGACTGCCACGCCTATATTGGCACCTGCATAGATGAATGTTCCTTTGAGGTAGATGCGGATGTGGCTGATAATTTTGACCTGACCTTTAAGAGATGGGATGACCATCTAAAAAAGTTCTTTATCGATTTGAAAGCTGCCAACAAAAAACAATTACTTGATTTTGGGATACCTGATGAGTCCATCGAAGTTTCTCCGTTTTCCACCTTTGAACATAACGAACGTTATTTTTCCTATCGCAAAGAAAAAGGACAGACGGGAAGGATGCTTGGTGTGATTGGGATGGTGAGCGGTTTACGGTGAACGGTTTACGGTGGACGGTGTTAGAGGGGGCTGTTCTTGGTTAGAGTTTTCATTTCGCAGTCTTCAGTCGGCAGTACCAGTTGACTGTCATAATAAGAAATACTATTTTTTAGAAAAATAGTATTTCTGAACACGCAACCTGATACACGTAACCCGAAACCCGAAACTGATAAATTCTCAAAAATCTTTGTTACCTTAGTCATTAGAATTTAAAGCCAAAAATGTCCGTAAAAGCCATCATACCTGTTGCAGGCAAAGGGCTCCGGCTCCGGCCGCTGACCTATACCCAGCCCAAACCCCTGATCTCTGTGGCCGGGAAGCCCATTATTTCTTTTGTGATAGACCAATTACTGGATATTGGTGTCGAAGATTTTGTCTTTATCCTGGGTTATCTGGGAGAAAAGATCAAATTGCATGTCAAGGAGAATTATCCTGAACTTAAAACCACTTTTATTTTTCAGGAGGACCGCCTTGGGTCCGGACATGCTATATGGATGGCGAGAGAAACCATCAGGTCTTCCGACGAAGTACTCATCTGTTTCGGAGATACCATCATCGATATGAATCTCCAGAAAATCATGGAAGTTCCTCTGAATTGTATTGGGGTAAAAAAAGTGGATGATCCCAGAAATTTTGGGGTTGTTGAAGTGGGCAAAAACGGTAAAGTGAAAGCCGTAGAAGAAAAACCTAAAATTCCGAGGTCAAATCTTGCCATGGTAGGAATTTATAAGATCAACCGTGTTCCTGCTTTTTTGACAGCCCTCGAAAAAGCAGTGGCTTCAGGCTTTGAGCAGGAACAGGAGATCCATCTTACAGATGTCCTGTCCGAAATGATCAACCAGGGCAGTAACATTAAGACTTTTGAGGTTGACAACTGGTTTGACTGCGGGCAAATTGACGTTTTACTGGACACCAATGCCACCTTCCTGGACCGGGACGGTTACGCATCTTTTGACCTGCCCAGTTTTTATAATTCTAGAATTATTCACCCGGTAAGTATCGGGGAAAACTGCGACATCAGCAACTCCATCATAGGCCCACATGTCACGATTGGTGATAATGCTACCATTAAGGGTGCTATTG
>QQUB01000022.1 GCA_008501835.1 Bacteroidota bacterium | reverse complement strand
GATTATCTGGGGAATGTTTTGGATCGTTGCTAGTTTGGCAGTCTGCTCCTGGGGATTTAATAAGGCTCGCTACACCTTACCTGAAGAGGTGATTACTGAATTATCGGAAATCCCGGATGCAGAACGATTAACGTCCATTACAGGTGTTGAATTTCGTAGTGATATAAAATTCAAACAAGCGTTAAATTCAACCATAGGGGAGGAGGATGCAAGGCAGTTTTCAAGTCTTCTCCTTCAAAAAGCTGCCAACATGAATGGTTTGTTAATATTTATAGGGATTTTGAGTTTTATTGCTGCCTTTCACTTTTCAGTTGGCCCAATTATGTGGGTGTTGTTTTCTGAAATTTTCCCTATATCCGTAAGAGGTATTGCCATACCGTTTTTTGCTTTGATTACGAGTTTGACAAGTTATTTGGTACAACAATTTTTTCCATGGCAGCTGTCAACTATGGGAAGTAGTTCCATATTCCTTTTTTATGCGATCACCGTCGCGATAGGTCTTGTAATACTGTACCGGTTTTTACCGGAAACGAAAAATATGTCCATTGAAGAAATTCAAACGGCCCTTAAATCAGATTGATAACAGCAATATTTTGAGAATAGATTAGAGGCAGTAGTTAAGAGGATTAGCTTTTGACGAATTGGTAAAAAAATGCAATCATAGGATAATTTTTGCCAACCTTTTGAAAGCTAATTCATATAAGTTTGAATTAATGTTTATAAAAAATCTGATATCATGATAAAACGATTCGGTTTTCTATTATTTCTGGCATTCATTGTGGGTTGTTCTTCTGAGAAAAATGAAACTCAGAAGCCTAAAGCAAAACCCAATATCCTGTTTATTGCAGTGGATGATCTGAGACCTGAGTTAGCGAGTTATGGTTCGGAAATTGCGAAAACGCCTAATCTGGACGCTTTATCCAGTCAGGGTATTCAATTCAATCGTGCTTATTGCCAGCAAGCCATTTGTAGCCCTTCACGAGCAAGCTTGATGACCGGGGCAAGGCCTGAATCAATCAATATCATTGAAAATTATACCTATTTCAGAGAGCTTCATCCGGATATCGTTACTCTTCCGCAGCATTTGATAGCCAATGGTTATGAAACGGTGTATTGTGGAAAGATTTACCATGGTAGATTTACGGATGAAGAAAAGAGCTGGAGCCGTGAACCTGCAGAAATTGAAATACCTAAACCAAATCTTCCAGGTGGGTATGCCCTGGAGGAAAACCAGCAAATTTTTAAAGATGCCCAAAAGGCCATTCGTGAAAAATACGGGGAAGTTTCCCATTACGCTTTAGGAAGAGGACCTGCATATGAAAAAGCTGATGTGCCCGATTATACTTATGCTGATGGCTATAATACAGAACGGGCCATTGCAACAATGAAGGAAATGGTTGAGAAAGGTGATAAACCATTCTTTTTAGGGCTTGGTTTCAAATTGCCGCATCTTGATTGGACGGTTCCTTCCAAATATTGGGATATGTATGATCCGGCGGCCATTCCTGCAGCGGAACATGATGATATGCCAGAGAATGGTGCAGCCATGGGGTTACATGCCAGCTTTGAGCTAAGGGTTCGTCACGGAATTCCTAAAAGTGGCCCAATTGAAGGAGAGTTGGCCAATACCCTTAAACACGCATACCTGGCCAGTGTGAGTTACGTGGATGCACTTATTGGAAAGATGATTATTGCATTGGAAGAGGCGGGCGTTCGTGATAATACCATCATTATGTTTTGGAGTGATCATGGCTGGCATCTTGGAGATATGGGTGTTTGGGGTAAAGCTACTAATTATGAAATTGCCACCAGGGTGCCTATGATGATCTGGACACCGGATATGCCAAATGGAAATCGTGGGGTGAAATCAGATGCATTGGTTGAGTTGGTAGATATGTATCCGACCTTATGTGAATTGGCAGGTATAGAATTACCTGAGCACCTTGAAGGTCATAGCTTCGTTCCTCTATTGACCGATCCTGGTCAGGAATGGAAAGGAGCAGTATTTAGTCAATATCCAAGCCCGGCCTTGCGGGAATGGGCAGCAAATCCACTGACGGCCAGTATGCGGGAGACCTATTTCGGACCCCTCATTGAAGAAGTTGAAGGACGGATTATTGAACAACAAAAAGAAGTCTGGGACAGGGAGATGTTTGAAAATAACCTGATGGGATACTCCATGCGTACCGATAATTACCGATTGGTAGTTTGGAAAGATCGTACAAAACCGGAGAGTGAGCCTATTTTCCTCGAGTTATTTGATCACCAGAATGATCCTGCTGAAACGAAGAATATCGCCGAAAGTGAACCCGAACTGACAGAAAAGTTATTAATCCAGTTTGAAAAGGGATGGAAAGGCAATTTGCCGGAATCCTAGAATAAATTTTTGTACATGAGGTCTTTTGATTGGTCTGTAAATTGTTGGAGCGTTTTTATAGTAATTGGTCTGCTATTCTTTTCTTCTCAATTGGAAGGGCAGTCACCTGAAAATGAAGTTGTACTGAAAAACCCCTTTGTGGAGGCACATGATGATTTTCCTGGAGAAGATAAGAATTTGCGGAAATGGGATGCTCCGGTGGTAGCAGACCTTGATCAGGACGGTCATTTGGACTTACTGTTGAATGATCATGGTTTTGGGATGAGGGTTTGCTGGAATAACAATGGAAAATTTGCCAAACCATATGATATCATCATGGGAGATTTGCACGGAATTTCCGTAGGAGATTTTGATGATGACGGATTATTGGAAGTAATTGCTTCCAGAGGTGGAGGTTCCGGAAGTAATGCAAGAAATTCAAAAATGTACCGTGTTGGTAAAAATCGGTCATTTACGGCTTTGCCAGACTTTTATGTTCCCCTTGAACTCATGCGCGGCCGAACCGTAAAATTTTGGGATTTCGATAAAGACGGTGACCTTGATCTGCTGAATTTTGCCTTTCCCAGTAAAGAGAAAAAAGGTAAAAGCGAAAATTATATTTACGAAAATGATGGCAATGGCCAGTTGATCCTTTCCTCAAATTTACCTTTTACAAAGTCAGATGGACAAAAGACGCTGATTACTGATCTTAACGGAGATCATATTCCTGATCTTGTACTCTATGGACATGGAAGAGTAAGGGCTTTTCATGGAAATGGAGATTTGACTTTTAATGAAGTAACGGATAAAGTTTTCCCAGATGAAATAGAAAGAGTAACCGGAATAGTAGAGCTGGATTATGACAACGATGGAGATTTCGATCTTTATTTCACACGAGGCAAAGGATTTGAAAAGGGAGAAACATTTTATGACCCGGATACCAAAATTTGGGCATTCCACACCAGCCGTGGAGATTTTAACTTTGACAATCTGGTCATGGGAGATATTATGAATATCGAGAATTTACAGTCTCAGTGGCCAAATAAGGATGTTTATCTTGGAGAAACTGGATATGATTATGAATTCCCGGGTGAAACGCACTCAGGAAGAGATATCCGTTTGGTTAATAGTGACGCTTTGGGATTCCCTGACGAGCTTCCCAAAAAAGGAACATATATCGGTTATGTTGGTAACAGGGCATGGCGCATTGCCGGGAATATATGGTCACCTTCAACCGGAATAGTTCGCAATGTGGAGGATTATCCAAAATACGATCACCCTGAAGGTCTTGAGGATATTTTATTGGAAAATAGAAATGGAAAATTCAAAGAGGTGACCTCAAACGCCGGGTTATTGATGAAGGATCATACCACCGGAGCGGCTGTTGCTGATTTTGACAATAATGGGTTTTTGGACTTATTGGTGCTTAGAAGAGGTGACTTGATCCATGCAAATGAAGCGATCATTTTTTTAAATACGGGTGAGGGAAAATTTGAACGCCTGATCCAGCACAGCGTTTCCACCAATGAGTTAGGAGCCATTGGAATGACCCCTGAAGTTTTGGATTACAATAAAGACGGTAAAATGGATATCGTTTTTGGCCATGAAAGAGGTAAGTGGCATCTTTTCAGGAATACTGTATCTGAGTCAGAAACTGGCAATTTCCTAAAGGTTGAAGTAGGTAACTCCCCAAAAAACAGAACTAGTCCACTCGGAGCCATTGTGGTCATTGAAATTAATGGTAAAAAACAATTCCGACGAGTGGGAAGTACGGGTTCCGTTTATGGGCTAAGTTATGACACCAATATACACTTTGGACTGGGAAATCATCAAGGGGAAGTCCAGGTGTCCATAACCTGGACAAATGGTGAAAGGCATGAAAAGAAAATTACCCATATCAATTCGACTATTCCAATGGGTGCTTCTTCCCAAAAATAGGCTCCAAGCATTTAGAGATTTTTTGATTGCGAAAAAAGGCCTAAAGACCTGGTGTTTTACTAATTTGATTTCTCACCTCCCTGAAAGGCGGCGCAATAGATAAAATACATCAAGCCTCTCTACATTCTGCACTTTGCATAATGCACTCTGCACTTTTAACTCCCTACTCCTAATACCCCATAGCTGAATCATCCGGATTTCTTGGATCTCCTGCTCCATGCAGTTGTCCGTTGTCTAAAACCTGAATTGCTTTGACCACTGCCATTCTTTTAACTTCTCTGAAGGTGTGACCCAGTTGCACCAATTCCTGCTTCTGATCCTCGGTAAGCGTTTCTTCTTCAATCAGAATTTCATCAGGTAACCATTGATGATGAAATCTCTTTGCAGCTACAGCTTCATCAAGCGGCATATCAAATTCTGCCACATTCAAAAATACCTGATAAACAGCAGTAATAATGGTAGACCCACCAGGTGACCCGAGGACCATGAACAATTCTCCATCTTTTTCGAAAATGGTTGGAGTCATGGAACTGAGCATCCTCTTGCCGGGTTCGATAGCATTAGCTTCTGCACCGACCAGTCCAAATTGATTCGGAACTCCCGGTTTGGCACTGAAGTCATCCATTTCATTATTTAGGAAAAAACCGGCTCCATCCACCACGACCTTGCAGCCATAATTAGAATTAAGAGTGGTAGTTACTGAAGTTGCATTTCCATCTTTGTCAATCACAGAGGTGTGAGTCGTTTCAAAGCTTTCCATCACTAATTCAAAATCCCCTGCATGAATCGCTTTACTGCTGGTTACTGAATCCATGGTGAAATCACTCATCCGATCGGCTATATAAATACTATCCAGTAATTCTTCAACAGGAACATCATAGTAGTCCATATCTCCCAAATGCTTTGCCCGGTCTGAATAAACCCTTCTTTCGATCTCGGCCATGAGGTGAATGGTTTCCGTGGAGTGGAAACCTAGTAAATCAATTGGGTAAGGCTCCACCATCTCTAACATTTGAGCCAGAGCAACTCCTCCACTTGAGGCAGGTGGCATGGAAATCATTGAGTAATTTTTGTAGTTCATAGTAATAGGCGTTCTCCAGGCAGCCTCATAGTTTTTGAGGTCCTCCAGGCTGATGATGCCTAATCCGCTTTCCATTTCTGCAACGATTTTTTGAGCTGTTTCTCCCTCATAAAATCCGGCTTTCCCCTTATCTCTGATCAACTCTAGGGTGTGTGCAAGTTCTGGTTGATGTAACCGATCCCCGGCTTTCCATTCTTTCCCTTTTATGAAAGCGTTAGGGGTATCATTTACTTTTTCCATGAATTCCATATACTTATTCAACCTGTTGGCCTCAGTTTCAGATACTCCAAAACCGGTTTTGGCTAGTTCTATGGCAGGATTGATGAGGTCCTCCATAGGCAAACTCCCGTATTGCTCATGAGCTGAGAAAAGACCTGCGACTGTTCCCGGGACTCCTGCCGCGAGATGTCCGAGAATACTAAGATCTTTAATGACATTTCCATTTTCATCCAGATACATATTTCTATCAGCCGCTGCCGGAGCTTTTTCACGATAATCCAATGCGCTGATTTCCCCTTCATGGGTTCTGACGACCATAAATCCACCGCCTCCGATATTCCCGGCTCTGGGAAATACAACTGCGAGCGCAAACTGTACCGCAATGGTGGCATCCACTGCATTTCCACCTTTTTTTAAAATATTCAATCCAACTTCCGTAGCTAAGGGATGTGCTGAAACCACCATTGCGGTATCGCTTAAAGTGCTTTTCGAAGCATCATAAGGAGGAGTAGGATAATTTTTTTTACAGGCTGAGGCCCCGAAAATAAAGGTGATCAGCAGAAGGAAGGCGAATCTGGACATTTTTGGCATGGTAATTGTTTTATATATGTTCGAGTGAAATTATGATTTGTTTATCATTGCCCGCGTTAGGTTGCAAAGCGGATTAAATTTCGTAAGTAAAAGGAGTTTTCCAAAAACGCGGGCAATGTTTTTGAAAAAAAAGATTAGATGATAATTCAAGGAGTGCAACCGACAGATGTCAGGAAGGGGAAATTACCAGGGTGGAGCCTGAATTGTAATTTTTCACGTTGCACTCTTTTTTCTTTTGCCTTTTAGGTCAAGAGTAAAAGAAAAAAGTGCGATTGATTTTCAAGGTCAGAAAATCCAAATCGCAAGATGATTAGTTTGTTAATTATTTACTGGCTTATGTAAAGGTGCCACTTATCGTGAGGTGAGTGGCACATTTTTTTTGTACAATTTTTCACAAAGCTTCGCTATATCAACGTTTAGGTCAAATAACGATTTGAGGTTCGAAAAATGTTTGAAAATAAAATAAGAAGGCCACTCAAAGCAAAAAAACGGGGGAATAAGTATTTAAATGAGTAATACGGAATTGCAATAATTTTGTTACAAAAAAAAGGCGATTCAATCCCTTAGGATCAAACCGCCGTGCCACATCATCATTAAATCTTTAAAAAACTGGCAAAATTGGACTTTTGCCTAAATTGTTCAATTTATATTTTTATGGTTCCATGTTCTCAACATCAACACCTAACTCGGCTAATGTTTTCATGGTATTCGCTTTTACATTGGCAGGAGGATTCAATGAAAGAGACTTTTTACAGGCCTTGATCGCTTTCTCTTTCTCTCCCTGATTTTTATAACCTTCAGCAAGACTATCCCAAACATTTGGATCCTGCGGATTTTTTTCTGCATTAGCTTCAAATATGGCCACTGCTTTGTCAATTTTACCGCCAAACATCAACTGGTATCCATAATTGTTCAATTCAGCATTTGAGCCCTTTGCAATGGCTTCCGCCTTAATTTTCTTAGCCGTTTTTTCATCACCCATTGCTTTGAGGATACCCACTTTGGCCATCATGTTGGTCATATTGGCGTTCATAGTAATGGATTGCTCGGCAAATGTCAGCGCTTCGTCGTAAGCTTTTTTCTGACTGGCAAATGTTGCAGCTGCATTCCATTCTTTCCAGGTGCAAGGCTGGCTGTTCAAGTCAGCAGTAAAAGAAGCTATACTGTGTTT
>QQUB01000600.1 GCA_008501835.1 Bacteroidota bacterium | reverse complement strand
GATTGCTAGGCTAAGTACGGGTTACGAGTTACGAGTTGCGGGTTGCGAGTTACGGGTTGCGAGTTACGGGTTGCGGGTTACGGGTTCGATCATTGTATTTGCCTTTGCATTGTTTCAATTTGAGGCCTTTATTAGAATGCGTGATTTTTACAGAAGTTAAAACATGTAATTCGCAACCCTCAACTTGAACAAACTACTAAATCCAGTAGGTCTTTAAGGTTTCGATCAGCATAATTTTGTTTAAAACAAAAAGATGTTGAAAATGAAACGAATACTGATAGTCATTTCCGCACTTCTTATTACCCTGGCATCTCATGCACAGGACAGACGTCCTGTTTTTATCGGATTTTCTCCCCAGTTAACGAAAGAGGAGTTTTATGACAAAGGAGAGTTTGATTTGAATATCATCCCCGTTGTGATTCAGGTACCTGTAACCCGAAGAATTGATTTCAGGTTATCCACTTTAGGCAATTTCCGTTTTGGAGGGAAATCAAAATTTTCCGACCTGGGATTTAACTTATCCGCGCCTGTTTATTTCAAACGAAAGGATTCCATTAAACAAAAATCAGAAGGTTTGTTTATCTCTCCATATTTGGGGCTGAGCCGGAATGTGCTCGACAAGCACAATACCTATAATATGGCGGGTCAGGTTGGTTACTTCTTTTTGATGGGAGAAACATTTGGCATGTCGATGCATGTGGAGTATGGATCCACCTTGTTTATTCATGATGAGCTTGCAAAAGAATGGGGTCCTCACTTTGGCTTTAAGGTCAATTTGGGATGGTGGTTTTAGATAAGTTTTTTTTGTCAAATCCATAATAGACAAATGATCTTCTAACTACTAAAACCAGTAGGGATAAATTCAGATCAATGGGCTAATTTCGCTATATGCTTATTAAATAAAGCCTAAATTTGTTTATTGGTATCCTGAAAGCTACTGCAAACATGAAAAAAATCCTTTTTACATCATTGTCCTGGTTTTTTATCGCTATAACTGCCATGTCGCAGGGGTACGAGTACGAAACCATTACTGTTGAAGAAGGGTTGTCACAGAGTAGTGTAACCTGCATGGCCCAGGATGAAAAAGGCTTTTTATGGTTTGGTACCAGGGATGGATTGAATCGATATGATGGGCAAGGCTTTAAGGTCTTTCGAAAAATTCCATTTGATACTACTTCACTGGGGTCCAATCAGATCACCGCATTACTTACTTATGATTTGGCAGGAGTATTTGTAGGGACCAAAAATGGTTTGTTCTGGCATAATAACGCAACTCAGAAATTCAAAAATATTAAGTTGACCTCTGATGATGCCTCTCTGGAAGTAAAAAGGATATATCGGGATAAATATGATAATATTTGGGTCGGAACGAATAATGGGTTTTATAGGGTTCAGTTTGAAGTAACAACAGATAATTTTAAGTCGACCGGATATTTGTACAGGAAAGACTATTCTCCGAGGGACACTTTAATAGTTACTGTGAGTGATTTTTTACATGATAGCAGTAATAATCACTGGATAATTACCAATAAAGGGCCCTTTTTTATTCCTTTTGGGGAGAACGGAGAATTCAGTTTTAATAAAGATTTGTCCGGAGCAATGGAAACCTACAGTGTTTTGGATCAAAAAGCTTATTCGATTGTTGAACACTCCAACGGTTACATATATATTTTAAACCTCGGGGAGATCATTCAGTATGATCCAAAAACAAAAGAGTTTAAAAGTATATTTAAGTTCAATTTCACCCCTGATCCGGGAATCAATCAAATTGCCGAATTTGACAAAGGGAGCATTGTTCTTTTTGGTGCCTTTGGCATGACCCTCTTCCCCTTAAAGAACCATGATGCCATTGGAGAACCATCTTTTATACCCTCACCAACATTTGGCAACTCTCAAAATAGCCACAGGATCAATCATGTATTGGTAGATATTGTGAACAAGGATTTATTTTGGCTCGCAACCGATATAGGAGGAGTAATAAAAATGTATAAACCCAATAGGGTATTCAATACGCTGTTATTGAAAGATGTTCAGGGGCTGGAAATAGCCAATCCTTATGTTCGGCATATTATTGCAGATGAAAATAGAATTTGGGTAAACCTGGGCCTGGGAATATTGATGTACAATAAGGCTACGGGTGCCTACAAGTTTTTTGATCATTTCTTCCTGCCTGATTTAAAATTGTCTCCAACGACTATTTCTTCTTTTTATAAAGGATCAGGTGAGGGATTTTTCGCCAATGTCGAAGGAGGCTTTTTTAAGGTCATTCCCGATGAATCTGAAAATCTAAATATACAGTATTACTCCTTTGATCAGGAGGTTCCTGTAAAAATTAATACGGTATTCGAAACCCCGGAATACTTCCTCATGGGAGGAGGCTCAGGCAGGGTTTCCGTAGTGGACAAAAAGACCTATAAAGAGATTTCTGCCCTTGAATTCAATAACTTCGCAAATCATACTATCAGGCTTTTAACTAATGCTGTAATCATGGATTCCCGGGGTAATCTGTGGGTTGGAACATCTATTGGGTTGGTGGTTGTGGAAAATTTTGATCCTAAAAAACCGCAAGAATCTTCTCCTAAATATTTTCAAAACAACCCTGATGACCCAACCAGCCTTATTGATAATCGTATCACCTTTCTGATGGAGGATTCCCGGAAAAATATCTGGATTTGTACCAGGAATGGCCTTATGTCAGCCAAAATGGAAAACGGTGAGCTGGTTTTAAACAGTGATTTCCCAAAAGACTTTCAAAACCAGGTCATCTATGGTCTTTTGGAAGAAGCATCAAGCGGAAGTTATTGGATGAGCAGCAACAGTGGATTATACAGGTATTATCCTGAATCAGGTAAAGTTGAGAATTTTAAATACCGGGATGGCCTGCAAAGCAACGAGTTTAATACATGGTCTTTTTATCAGGCTGACAACGGCGAAATGTTTTTTGGAGGCCCTAAGGGTTTTACCAGATTTTTTCCTGAAGATATTCAGTTAAGTACCGATCCTCCTTTAATCTGGTTTACAGAACTGGTAACTGCGGATGATGAAAAATATAATCTCCTGGTAATGGATAAAAGTAAACCGCTGCAGCTAAATTTTTCTCAGCGTTCCTTTTCGGTTAATTACATCGGCTTGAATTATTTAAATCCTGATGGCCTGACTTATTATTATAACCTGGAAGGAACCAATACGGTAAAAAATGTTGCTTTGGGATCCAGTCGGCAGATCAATTTTTCTCAATTGGATCCGGGGAGTTACACCCTCAGGGTTTCGGCTTCGAATAAAGATGGAGTCGTCAGTGTTATCGAGGATACTTTACGATTTACAATAAAAGGTCCTTTCTGGCGAATGACCTGGTTCTATCTGTTGGTAACCGTTGTGGTGATTTTAATTTTCTGGCTGGCATTCTATTTACGATATAGAAATGAAATGAAAAGGCTGATTGCCATTGACAAGGTGAGGAAGAATATTTCTGAAGATTTTCATGACGAACTGGGGAGCAAATTGTCTATCATTTCCATGTATAGCGAATTTACTAAACACGAACTCGGACAACCGGAAAGCAATGCAGCTACTTACCTGGATAAAGTCATTGATACCTCTTCACGTTTATATGAAAATACCAGGGACCTGATCTGGGCGCTCAACCCCCAAAACGATACCCTTTATGACTTATATCTTCAATTAAAAGATTTCGGAGAAGAGTTGTTCCAGGATGCCAATATTGACTTTCATTCGTCAGGTATCTCGGAAAACCTGAAAAACAAAGACCTTCCTATGCGATATAAAAGGCATTTATTACTCATCTTTAAGGAAGGTATGCACAATGCCCTCAAACATTCCGGGTGTAAAAACATCTGGCTGAGTATTGACGAAAAGGATCAGCATCTCGTATTTATGCTACAGGATGATGGAACCGGATTTAACACAGGCGAAGCATATAAAGGCGACGGATTAAAAAACATGGTCCAGCGGGCAAAACAGATCAACGGAGAACTACATTTTATTAGTAAAAAAGAAGGAACACGTATTTGGCTCGAACTCGAAAACAAGACCTTTAAAAAATAACCAGAATCCAGTCTACAGACATCAGTCTACAGTCTACAGACATCAGTACAAAAACTAGAAACCAGCAACTTGTAACCGGTAACCAAAATATTATGATCACAGTAACTATAACCGACGACAAAAGGGATATTCGTGACGGTATCCAGATCATGCTCAAACAAGCAGAAGATATCAAATGTATTGGCGTATTTGAGGATGGCCAGTCCTCTATTGAAGGTAATTTGGCACTAAAACCAGACATTGCCCTCATGGATATTGGTTTGCCCGATATCTCTGGCATCGAATGCGTACGAACCTTGAAACAGAAACTCCCGAAAATGGACCTCATCATGTTGACGGTAAAGTCGGACGATGAATCTGTTTTTAAATCGTTGAAAGCAGGAGCATGTGGTTATCTGACTAAAAATGTATTTCCCACAAGGCTGCTGAACGCTATCCGGGAAGCTAAAGACGGAGGAGCACCTATGAGTTCATCTATCGCTCGGTTGGTCGTTAGTTCCTTCAACAGTTTTAAAAACCCGGAGTACGATCTGACCGAACGGGAACACGAAGTGCTTAAATTGTTGTGCCAGGGGAAAAGTTACAAGGTTATTGCTGAAACTCTTTTTATCAGTACCAATACCGTTAATTACCACCTGAAAAACGTCTATTCCAAGTTACATGTCAACTCAAAAGCAGAAGCCATGGTGAAGGCTTCTAAAGAAGGGATTGTTTAAAAGTATACTTTTTATTATCCCTTTAAAGTAAGACGTAAATACCCGGTTGTTTACGTCTTATTTTTTTGTCCTTACGTCGAGCCAAACCAGGGTTTCGTCGGTGTTCCAAATCATACTACTAAAACAAGTAGGACACCCGCCTGCTAACTCCTATAAATTTGTAATTGTAATCATGATCATAGTTACGCGCTCAATAATACCAAGTTGCTGGTTATACAAGAAATAAGCAACAGGTAACGAGTCACCCGAATTTTTTAACCTTAAATCTATTATGATGAAATTTTTGAATGTAAGTATAGCAATTCTTCTCCTGTCTGTTTTGACTTTTGCTTCCTGTGACCAGGAGGTGCTCCGGATCGATGGAGAAGGCCCTATTGTTACGGAAACTTTACAAGTATCCGATTTTCGAGGGATCAATCTTGAAGAAGGTGCCGATGTGATTATTTCCCAGGGCTCAGTTCAGGAGGTAGTCGCCACAGGACATGGCAATATCATTGACAGACTGAAAACCAATGTTTCCGGCGATGTATGGGATATCGATTTTGAGAATGGACGATATGGTGATTACGATTTGACCATTTACATCACGGTTCCTGATTTAGAGGAAGTTCAATTAAGCGGAGCCGGAGATATTATTGTGAATGATTTCACCGATCAGGGCAATCTTAATTTAAGTATTTCAGGATCAGGAGAGATCTTTTTGAATCAATTTGATGGACCGGAATATCTCGATATCAATATCAGTGGCAGCGGTTCTGTTACTGCCCAAAATGATATCCCCGGAATTAAGAAAACAGACATCAGGATCAGCGGTTCTGGAAGCTACTATGGATTTGCTGTGAATACTGATGAATGCGATGTGGTAATTCCCGGCTCGGGAGTGTGCGAGGTTTTTGTGAATGATGTACTTGACGTGACCATCAGTGGTTCAGGAATGGTTTATTACAAAGGAAATCCGACTGTTCATCAGACCATTACAGGCTCAGGAACAGTAGTAAATGCCAATTGATGAAACTCCGATTTTGAATTAGAACCGGAATGATTTAACAGTTGTCGGTGAGGCGGGTTAATAGGAATGTCAACTAACTAAAACTTATAATTCCCATGAACAAGTCGTTAGCCTGCCTCCTTACACTGTTTAAATTTTGCCCGGTCACAGCCTATCTTTTTTAGCTGAAAAATCAACAGAAATAATGAAAAAAATAGCTTTTTTAATAGTAGTGCTAACCCTGGTTAGCCTGGGAGAACTCTGTTCTCAAAATACAAAAACACGGTCAGTTACTCTTAATGCAGGTGCGGGGAATTTAATGAGGCAGGATCTTTCTTTTTCTCCATTCGTCCATAAAGACTGGTCTCCGATTAACGCAAGTGCAACGTATGCGGTTTCCGGAAAACTGAACCATCGTTTTCATGTCAGTTTTGGGTTGTATGACCCCATAAACGGGGAATCCTTCAATTACACATCATTTTACGCTGAAGGAGAGCAGTCCATTTATCCCCACAGTTTTGCTGTGGTGGACCTGAATTATTCCCTGAGTAAAACGCTCGTAGACAAAGAAAAAATGAACCTTGCCCTGGGAGGTCGATTCAGAAACCGACTGAACCCTTCTGCCTATAATTTTTCCGGATATGGTTTGTTCGGATATTATTTTACCCAGGGAGTGGATGTGTGGTTAAACGTACAGTATGACCTGACGAATAAACATCATTTTGAAGGCAATGTCTACCTGCCGGTAGGCTCCTGGAATTCACGGTCACCGTATATGTCTATGGATGATGAACATTTCGAAAATTTCTCTTCTCACAAAGGACTGAAAGTGTTTGCAAGTTATATCCAGGATGGGGAGTTACAATCCTGGGGAAAAGCTCAGGCAGTCGATCTTGATCTGGCTTATTTCTATCGCCTTTCGGAGAAGTTTGATATTGGAATGGCTTATAAACTTTCCATGAATTTCAATCAGGATCCTCAACGGTATTCCTCTGTGGAAAACGTCTTCTTTATTTCCGGAAAATTTAAATTTTAAAACAATGAAAAACCATAAATTTTTAATAATCGCACTGCTGGCTATTCTGGCAATGAGCTGTGAAAAAGCATTCTTTGAAGCTGAACCTGAAAACAATCCTGAGGCCCTTTTCGAAGACCTATGGACCACTTTTGACACCGGTTATGCCGGATTTGAGGAAAGAGGTGTGGATTGGCAGGCGCAGTACGATTTTTTCAGGCCACAGGTTACGCAAAATACAAGCGAAGAGGAACTGGCGGATATTTTTAAACAGCTCCTGGCTACTTTGGACGATGGTCACGTATCTCTTGCGATCCCGGATAGTAAGATCTTCTATTCCAATTATATAGTTGAAAATGAAATTGATCATGGACTTTTTAACCTTGACCTGATTAAGGAGAATTACCTGGATGAGGCCAAAACCAATGGGTATGAGGCCAATACCTATGGTTGGATAAACGGAGAGATTGGGTATGTGCATTATGAATATGTTTCCGACAATATTCCCGCAACCGATGAAATCCTGGATTATTTCAAAACCGCGAAAGGTTTGATCATTGATCTTCGACATAAT
>QQUB01000196.1 GCA_008501835.1 Bacteroidota bacterium | reverse complement strand
CATCAAGCGGAATCGTATCGAGGTCATTAAAACAGCTGTTGCAAATCAGGAGCAGCGCTGCAAATGACAATATTTTGATATAGATATGCTTTTTCATTTTTATAATTATTTATCTTTTTTAGAAACCGAAAAATCTGCATTCACCCCGAATACAAAAGTTCTCGGACGTGGATAAATGTTATTGTCAATACCATTACCGATTTCAGGATCCAGTCCGTCATATTTGGTAATAACGATTGGATTTTGAACCGTAGCATAAACTCTGATGCCATGACCAATAAGATCAGTTAAATTGTATCCCATTGTTATGTGATCCAATCTAAGGAAGTTAGCCTTCTTAACGTAGTGATCACTGAAGGTAAGATTTGATTGACTGATAACGTTGAGATCTACGGCAGACTGGTGAACATTCCAGAGCGTTCCGGTTGTACCATACATCCTGTCGAAATATCCCATGTCTGTCTGAACGTTGTTGTAAACGTAATTCCCAATGGCTGCCCTTCCGGCAAATGAGAAATCAAAATTACCTAAATTCAGATTACTGGTGAACCCAAAGGTATAATCTGCTGCAGGTTTCTGGAATCTGTATTTATCTTCATCGTTTACTAATCCATCATCATTTCTGTCCGCATACTGCCCTTCGAGTATGTTACCGTCATCATCATAAAGCTGCTCGTAAACGAAGAAGGAACTTGGAGCAAAACCAACACTGTGTATCTGAATATTACTACCTACACCACCAGCAATTCCTCCTGTCAAAACACCATCATAATCAGGATCATCAATGGCTGTCAATTTTGTGATCTCTGCCTGGTTGTACGCTACATTCACAGCAAAATCCCATGAGTTTTTATCCGTAAGATAAGGAGTAAGGTTAAGGGAAAGTTCTATACCCTGATTTTCAATATTACCAACATTCGTATTGATAAAGTTTGTCAGGTTAGTACCAGCGGGAACCGGAATGTAGTTGAGCAAATCCTTGGTAAAGCGCTGATAGAGTTCCAAAGTACCGCTAACCCTGTTCTTAACGATGGAGAAATCAAGACCTACATTATAGGTGGTTGTTTCCTCCCAGCGGATGTTTCCGTCGTACCCATTTGGCCTTAACGTATAAATATATTCATCGCCAAACTGGTAGCGGGCATTGAAGAAGCTCAACTGGTAACGGGCGAGATAAGCATAATAATCACCAATTTCCTGCTGACCGGTTACACCCCAGCCTGCTCTCAGCTTAACATTATTGAAATACTGGTTGTCGTTATCCAACAACTTCACACCCAGAGCAACCGCCGGGAACAAACCCCATCTGTTCTCAGGTGCGAATCGGGAAGTTCCGTCTCTTCTCAAAGTAACGGTCAACAAATATTTGTCCGTAAAGCTATAGTTCAAACGACCAAAGAGAGATACCAGATAGAATTCAGCCGGGTCGTTTCCTGTAACGGTATTGTCAGGAGTGCCAGCTGCATCTGAGTTGGTAAAGGTATTACCCACCTCAAAGTGCTGCCAGGAATAACCTGCCATTACATCCAGTGTATGAACTCCGAAGTCTTTTTTGTAATTCATATAGTATTCGAGCAAACTATTGAATTTCTCCTGCTCGTAAATATTATTAACTCCACCTCCTGTAAGTTCATTAAAGGAGAAAGATGCTGTATTTGGAACCACTACTGTTCCGCTACCTTTGGAGTAATCATAAGCCAGGTTAAGATTTGCTCTCAACTCCGGTAACCAATGGAACCGGTAATCTACCGTTGCGTTGGTAATGTATCTGACTACATCGGAATTATCCTCTCTAAGTTCAAGCAGTGCGAGTGGATTGGTAGGAGCAAGTGTATTTGGATTGCCGTTAACTCCTGTCCATGTAAAAAACCCTTCGTATGGGCTCTCACTATCATAAATAGGTTGCGTTGGGTCAAAAGAGAGTGAGTTCCCGATGGCTCCCCTGTCCGCAAAATGGTTACTTGTGTTAGCAACTTTAGCGTGCAATTTCACCTGTAAACGATTATCGAAGAAACCAGGTGTCAGGTTAATACTACCTGTAAGACGATTAAAATTATCCGTTTTCAGGATACCATTCATATCGGAATAACCCAAAGAAACACGATAAGGGATATTTCCTACACCTCCTGAAAAGTTCAGGTTGTGATCATGAGAAACTGCCTGCTGGTAGATCTCATCCTGCCAGTAAGTATCTGCATCACCCAAAAGTTCTAAAGAAGGGTGTCCTTCTTCATAATAACCTGTAATGGCCTTACGATATTCATCCGCATCAAGCACATCTACATAATTACTTGGGTTTCCAATAGATACATTTCCGTTATATCCAAGACGAATACCTTCCCCGATCTTACCTTTTTTGGTGGTAATAAGGATCACACCCCCCGCGGCTCTGTTACCATAAATGGCAGAAGCAGAAGCATCTTTCAATACTGTCATTGATTCAATGTCATTAGGGTTGATCACATTCAGGGCGTTACGACTACCGGAAACACCACTGTTATCCAAAGGCACGCCATCAATAACGATGAGCGGATCGTTGGACGCACTCAAAGAAGATTCACCACGTACGCGAATAGTGGAACCTCCACCAGGGCTACCATCAGTAGTAATCGTCACCCCGGCAACCTTACCGGCAAGCAATTGCTGAGGACCGGCAATGGCCCCTTTATTAAAATCGTCGGAACTCACTGACTGAAGCGATCCGGTAGCATCCTTACGCTTCACGGTTCCGTAACCAATTACAATGACTTCTTCCAGAGCAACCCCTGAAGATAGCGTTACGTCAATAACCCGGGAATCGCCTATCGCAATTTCCTGGGATTCAAAACCAGTGTAACTGAAAACAAGGGTAGTCACTTCATCCGACACCGTAACTTCATACTTCCCGTCAAAGTCCGTAACTGTACCATTTAAAGTTTCCTTGGCTAAAACATTAACCCCAAAGAGAGGTTCTCCGGTATCAGCTTCTATCACTGTCCCGGTTATTGTTCTCTGACCATAAATAAATAAAGGCATGCCCAACAACAAGAGGATAAGCATACCTTTATTAAGTTGTCTCAATTTACCCATGATATAAAAATTTGTAAAAATTAAGTATCTTAGTGTCAAAGATACACTAAAATTTGATATATTTGTGTTAATCCTTGGTGAATTTTACTTTTCAAGAAAGATTTTCGAAGGAGATTTGTTCTTTAACTTAAATAAACTATACCATGAAATTACGATTACTTTTATCTGCACTTTTCTGTGCAATTCTCGTTTCTGGTTTCAGCCAGATCACAAACGTAGGGCTTATAGGTAGCGCTACCCCAGGTGGTTGGGATACTGACACCGATATGATCCAGGACGGAGTGGATCCAAATGTATGGACCCTTACGATCACTTTGATTGATGGTGCTGCAAAATTCAGAGCTGATGATAGCTGGGATGTAAACTGGGGTGACCTGGCTTTCCCTTGCGGAACAGGTACTCAGGGTGGTCCTGACATTCCAATTTTTGCAGGTGAGTACAATATTACTTTTAACTCAGAAACAGGAGAGTATTGTTTCGATGTAATTTCTCCTATTGGTATTCTCGGAAGTGCCACTCCTGGCGGATGGGATGAAGATACCAACATGTACAAAGATACTTTGGAGCATGGCTATTTCATAGAGATTGACTTGGTTGCAGGAGCTGCGAAATTCAGAAAAGACGATAGCTGGGACGTTAACTGGGGTGCTGCTGACTGGCCTTCAGGTATTGGTACTCAGGGTGGAGATGACATTCCAGTGCCAAATTCAGGAACTTACAGAGTTACCCTCGACACCATGACTGGTGCTTACAACTTTGAAGAGCTTATCGCGATCACTTCAGTCGGATTGATCGGTGACGCCACTCCAGGTGGATGGGACGAAGATACTGATCTCACTCAAGACCCTAATGATGGCAGCATCTGGAGAGCGAACATTGATCTTGTTCCAGGTAACTGTAAATTCCGTGCCAATGATGAGTGGGCACTCAACTGGGGTTCTCTTGACTGGCCAACTGGTATCGGTGTTCAGGGCGGTGACGATATTCCTGTTCCTGAAGCAGGATTCTATCAGGTTACTTTAAACACTACAACAGGCGAATACAGTTTCCTTCCTGTGGTATATTACGAAACAATCGGTCTTATCGGTGATGCTACTCCAGGTGGTTGGGCTGAAGATACCGACATGGAAATGAATGAAGCCGACTCTGCTTTGTGGAGCTTAAGACTCGACTTAACTGCAGGTAACGTTAAATTCAGAGCTAATAACAACTGGGACGTTAACTGGGGTGCTGCTGACTGGCCAACTGGTGTAGGTACTCCAGGTGGAGCTGATATTCCTGTTCCTGCTGCTGGTGAATTCTTTGTAGATTTCAATACTACCACGGGGGAATATGTTTTCACAGAAATCGTTGTTTACGACACCATCGGTATTGTCGGTGAAGGAAGTCCTACTGCAAGCTGGGATATCGACACAGATATGGAAAAAGATCCAGAAAACGAATTACACTTCTTCCTCAATACTATCACCCTCTCCGAGGGGCCTATCAAGTTCCGCGCAAACCACGCATGGACTGTCAACTGGGGGGCAGAAGAATTCCCAACAGGAACAGGTACCCAGGACGGACCTAATATTCCAGCCCTTGCTGGTACTTATAGCGTATCTCTTTACACGGACACCGGAGAATATGCTTTTGGTGATCCAATCAGCACAAGAGATGAGTTAGTGGAACCTGCACAGGTTGCTGTATTCCCTAACCCTGTGGGAGATATCCTGAACGTTGACCTGAGTAAGCTTGACCTGAGAGGTGATGTTACTTTAACAGTAATGGACATCAATGGTAAAAAACTGATGACTAATGTTGTTGGAGCTAATAACAATGTAACGGTAGATGTTGCTGGTTTGCAAAATGGCAATTACATCCTGCATATCACTACTCCTGGTTACATCGTAGGAAAACGCTTCACGATTGCAAAATAATCATAGCTAAAAACCTATAGGCAACTATCGGTTAAAGGCAAATTTTTAAACCGGATTCTGGCAGCGTCAGAATCCGGTTTTTTATTCCCACCAAACAACAAACACTTCCTGCTTCATTACAGAACTAAGCCTGCGAGTAAAAAACACTTGATATTTTTCACCTGTCAAGTAACCTCTTTTAACTTTTTCATGATAAAACGATAAAAGAAAACGAAGCCTCTAATTAGAATAGTTTTCCTAACTCATTTTTCAATGAAAGGTTTATCCGCTAAACACATTACTAATCAAATCCATAAATTATGAACAAGCTCATCTTTTTGACAGCCGGAGTTTTACTCATTTCAATTTCATGCTCAGACCGTAACCCGTCTAATTCCAACAACCTAAATTGTATAGAGTACTGGGATGAAGTAAGCCTGGCCAACTTTTGCGGGTTAACAACCGGCGATTTCGAATACAATACTATTCCCCAGGATATTTGCAATGCCGATCAGGGCAGTACCTACACGTTCGACGACCTTGTCTCCATTAGAGTATACAACCACTTTTCAAAAGATGCCGCTCAGGAAGAATACGACGGTGAAGTTGAGTTTTTCGAGTCTGCCACAGGGTTCACTTTCTTAAACAACGTAGGCGATGAAGCTTTTGGAGTCATAACAACGGAATTCAACAAACTCAACTTTGCGATAATCCAGGTAATCAAGGATAACTTCACCATCTACCTTGAGGTCAACGGTAATACTGCCAATGGTTCCAATAATTGTTTTGATGAAAACTCTGTCGTCGAATTTGCCAAAGCTCTGACCGCGCCATTGTAATGAATGGTAAAATTTTCATCTGATTGATCATCTTCCCGGGGAAAACCTTTGCGAAATCACCAGACAAAAGGAGGCTAAAATTCGTTATCGTAAGGAAATGGCCCGCCTCCTTTGGTACTGGTACTGAAAACTGGTACTAAACCCTTATTATTTTCACAGTTTTTCTGCTTCATTTTCCCGCACTTTCTTACCTTTGCGGCAAACATCAAAAGATGAGTAACAACGAGCAACCCAAAGCAGTATTACTCCTGGAGGACGGAACAGTTTTTCACGGTAATGCTGCAGGAAAAATCGGCACGGCCATCGGCGAAATTTGTTTTAACACCGGGATGACCGGTTATCAGGAAATTTTCACTGACCCCTCCTATTTTGGCCAGCTGCTCGTAATGACCAATGCCCACATCGGTAATTACGGAATCAAATCTACAGAAACAGAATCCGAAAGCATTAAAATCGCCGGATTGATCTGTAAGAATTACAACATTGACTATTCACGCGACCAGGCAGACCAATCCATTCAGGATTATTTTGAAGGGGAAGGCCTCGTAGGTATTTCTGCTGTCGACACACGTGCCATCGTTCGCCATATCCGCCATAAAGGTGCGATGAACGCCATTATTTCTTCCGAGGAAACAGACATCAAAAAGCTTAAAGCGAAACTCGCCAAAGCTCCTTCCATGGAAGGACTGGAACTGGCTTCCAAAGTATCCACAAAGGAACCATATTTCCTTGGAGAAGAATCAGCAACCTACCGAGTGGCTGTTTTGGATTTTGGTGTAAAAAGAAATATTCTGAGAAACCTGACCAACAGGGACTGCTATTTGAAAGTTTTCCCGGCCAGGACTTCGTTTGAGGAAATTAAAGCATGGGAACCTCATGCATATTTCCTTTCCAACGGCCCAGGCGACCCTGGTGCCATGGATTATGCCAGCGATACGGTAAAAACCATTTTGGAAACCGACAAACCTGTTTTCGGGATTTGTCTCGGTCACCAGATACTCGCTAAATCAGTCGGAATACCTACTTACAAGATGCATCATGGCCATAGAGGAATCAATCACCCGGTCATCAACCTTGTTACGGGTAAATCTGAGATCACCAGCCAGAACCATGGTTTCGGGGTAAGCCCCGATGCCATTGAAGCGGCTTCTGATATTGTAGAGATTACCCACCGCAATCTAAATGACGATACTATTGAAGGCATTAAGGTCTTAAACAAACCAGCCTTCTCTGTACAATATCATCCTGAGGCTTCTCCGGGACCTCACGATTCAAATTATCTTTTTGATAATTTCCTGGACCTAATCAAAGCACATCAATGATGTGAAACCAAAACAAGACTTAATTTAACTTAGTTTTTATTTGATCAAAAAAAAAAATCATGAGTGAAATAGTTGACCTTAGGGCCAGAGAGATTCTCGATTCACGCGGTAATCCAACCGTTGAAGTAGAAGTAATAACCACTAGTGGGTTCATTGGCCGTGCTGCGGTACCATCAGGTGCCTCAACAGGTGTACATGAAGCTGTGGAACTCCGCGACGGCGATAAAGATCGTTTTCT
>QQUB01000885.1 GCA_008501835.1 Bacteroidota bacterium | reverse complement strand
GAAAAGTCTTTGAAAATTAAGATTTTAGAGCCATCCATTTATGTAAATAGAAATTATTATTTGGTGTAACATCGGTAAACGTACCCTATATTAATACATTTAAAACAATTCATTCCCTCATTACCCTTTGCATTCCCATCTAAATTTGATATTATTGCAAACTAGATTGTTTGTATGGCTAAAAGAAAAAAGAAAAAAGGTCAACTTTCCCTGAAACTGGGCATCAATGATGAACGAGTTCCTAAGTTAATAGGAGTATTATGCCTGTTTTTCGGACTTTACCTTTTTATAGCTTTTGTTTCCTATATTTTTACCTGGTCCATCGACCAGGATAAAGTATTCCGTTTTTCCTGGACCCAGGTTTTGAGAAGTGACATTGACATGGCTAACTGGCTGGGAAGACTGGGAGCTATTGTTTCGCACACCTTTTTCTTCTGGGGATTCGGACTCTCCAGCTTTATCTTTGTTTTCCTTTTAGGTAAAGGAGGACTTTGGTTGATCCAGAGGAAACCTTTTGGTAAATTCATCCCCATCCTTAATAAGTCCTTTTTATTGTTGCTGCTAATTTCCATGATGCTGGAGTTCATCTTTGGCGGATTCTCTGAATTTCCATGGGGAGGTGCTTTTGGAGAAGGAGTGAGCCAATGGATGAAAAGTTTCGTGGGTACTGTCGGGCTTATTGTGTTATTTATTTTTGCAATTGCAGGATTCCTCGTCTGGCAGCTCAATCCGAATTTTAACGACCTTACGCCGGGAGGTTTCTTTGAAGATTTAAAGGCATATATCAGAAATGGCTTCAGTACCAATAAAAAAACACTTGAAGATATCGATGCCCTGAGGAACCCCGACAAACCGGCAACCTTGCGTCCCGGTCAAAGAGGTGAAGAAGAAGACAACCTCCCTGAACAACCAGCGGAAGAAGAAGAAAAACCTAAAGAGGGGGTTACCGCGAGTCAGCTTGCGCTTAAACTGGGCGGTTTGAAAAAACCAAAACCAGAATCCCTCAAAGTCGGAGAAGGAGAACTCGAAATCAAAACGGGAGAAGAAGAAATCCAACCAGACGAACAGGAGGAACCTCCTACATCCCTGTCCATTACAGAAGAAAATAAGGATCATACCGAACCTTACGATCCAACCCTCGATCTCTCCATGTACGAATTTCCTTCCGTTCAATTGCTGGATGATTATTCCGACAAAAAGGTAGAGATCGACCGGGCAGAACTGGAAAACAACAAGGACCAGATCATCGAAACCTTACTCAATTACAAAATTGAGATCATCAAGATCCGGGCTACGATCGGTCCTACCGTTACCCTGTATGAGATCATCCCTGCACCAGGTGTCAGGATCTCCAGAATAAAAAACCTTGAGGATGATATTGCCCTGAGTTTGTCAGCATTAGGTATTCGTATCATTGCTCCGATTCCGGGAAAAGGAACCATTGGTATTGAAGTTCCCAACAAGAAACAACAAATCGTTTCAATGCGGGAGGTCTTACATTCCGAAAAGTTCAAACATGCTAAAATGGACCTGCCCATCGCTCTTGGAAAAACCATTTCCAATGAGGTGCTGGTTGCGGATTTGGCAAAAATGCCTCACCTGCTCGTAGCCGGGGCTACAGGTCAGGGTAAGTCTGTTGGTATCAACGCCATTTTGTTGTCTCTACTTTATAAAAAACACCCTTCTCAGATCAAATTTGTTTTGATCGATCCAAAAAAAGTAGAGCTCTTTCCATACAGCAAATTACTCAAACACTTCCTGGCATATTTACCGGACCAGGAAGAGCCTATTACAACCGAAACCAATAAAGTAATTCATACGCTTAATTCTCTTTGTATTGAAATGGATCAGCGTTATGATTTACTAAAAAAGGCTTCTGCCAGGAACATTCGGGAATACAATCAAAAATTTGTATCCCGTAAATTAAATCCCGGGAAGGGCCATAAATTCATGCCGTTTATCATTCTTGTCATCGATGAGTTCGCTGACCTTATTATGACGGCAGGTAAAGAGATTGAATTACCAATCGGACGTCTGGCGCAGTTGGCACGTGCGGTGGGGATACATTTGGTCATTGCCACACAGCGTCCGTCGGTAAATATCATTACCGGTGTGATCAAAGCTAACTTCCCAGCGAGGATAGCTTATAAAGTTACTGCCAAGGTAGATTCCAGAACCATACTCGATGCAGGAGGTGCCGACCAGCTGATCGGTCGCGGGGATATGTTACTTTCCGTTGGTGGTGAAATGGTCCGTCTCCAGGGAGCATTTGTCGATACTCCCGAAGTAGAAAAAGTGATTGATTTCATTGCTAACCAGACGGGTTATCCGCATCCTCATTTTCTTCCGGAGTTCCATGGTGATGATGAGATCGGCGGGTCTTCCAGCTTAAAGTATTCAGACCTGGATCCAATGTTTGAAGATGCTGCAAGACTTGTTGTCACAAATCAACATGGATCAACTTCCATGATCCAACGCCGCCTGAAATTAGGTTACAACCGGGCAGGAAGGATTATGGATCAACTGGAAGCTATCGGAATTGTAGGCCCTAGTGAAGGAAGTAAGGCCCGGGAGGTGCTCATGTACGACGAAAGAGAACTGGACAGCTTCCTGCAAATGTTCAGGAACCAAAAATGATCTCAAACGTAAACTCAGGTTTTATAAACACTTGAGTAAAAAAACAAATCTCAAATTACAACTTACAACAAGCCAATTTTCTAGCTTTTTTTATTGTAAATTGAAACTTGAGACCTGAAAATTACTAAGAGGCGATTTATCGCAACTTAGTTTAATATTAGTCATCTAACAAGGCAGAACAACCAGCCTTTTTTAAGACCATTATATGAATTTTGAAGAATTAGGTTTGCATGATAACGTGCTGGAGGCTCTGGACTTCATGGGGTTTGAATCAGCCACTCCTATTCAGGAAAAAACCATCCCGGAAATTTTAAAAGGCAGAGATGTTATTGCATGTGCCCAAACCGGTACTGGTAAGACCGCTGCTTTCATGCTGCCTGTCATCCAACAGATTATAGAAAGTGATCATAAAGGCACTCAGGCCCTCGTAGTCGTTCCAACCAGAGAATTAGCCATTCAGATAGATCAGGCAATCCAGGGTTTCGCCTATTTTGTTCCGGTTGGTTCTTTTGCTATTTACGGTGGTGGAAGCGGAGACGACTGGCAACAGCAAAAAAAAGCCATCACTCAAGGCGTTGATATCGTTGTGGCCACTCCCGGTAAACTCATCTCCCACCTCAACATGGGTTACGTAAATTTCAAAACCATCAAATATCTCATCCTGGACGAAGCGGACCGAATGCTGGATATGGGTTTTTATGATGACATTCAAAAGATCATAGGATATTTACCAAAGGAACGTCAGAACCTGATGTTCAGCGCAACCATGCCTCCCAACATCCGAAAGCTGGTCAAACAAACCATGCAGGATCCATTTGAGATTGCCCTGGCCCTTTCAAAACCTGCAGAAGGAGTGCTCCAGGCAGCATATTTAGTTTATGACAATCAAAAAACACCTTTGATCAATGGCTTGATCGAAGATAAACCGAATTATAAAAGCATCATCATTTTCACTTCTACCAAAAAGAAAGTAGGTGAAATAGTACGTGGACTCAAAGGCAAAGGCTATGAAGTAGAAGGCATATCTTCAGACCTCGAACAATCAGAACGGGAAGAAATGCTGAGACGTTTCCGATCGAAAAAAACAAGAGTACTCGTCTCCACAGACGTACTGAGCAGAGGAATTGATATCAAGGACATCAATCTTGTGATCAACTACGATGTCCCTCAGGATGCCGAGGATTATGTCCACAGGATAGGAAGAACAGCGCGGGCCGACACCACAGGGGTTGCCCTTACCTTGATCAATGAGGAAGAGATGTACAAATTTGATCGTATTGAAAAACTCATTGAAAAGAAGGTCATGAAAGCCCCATTACCTCCCGAATTGGGAGAAGGTCCGGAATGGAGTTTGAAGAAAAGACCTTTTAAACCTCGTGGAAAAGGAGGAAGAAAACCGGGTGGGAAAAAGTATTATAAGAAGAAGAGGTAATAAACTGGTTACTGGTTACTAGATGCTGGTTTCTGGTTAATAATTTTTTGAAGGAACATTTATTAAGAGTAATAAAGGTTCTTTAAACCCAGAACAGCTTTAACCCGTAACCCGGAACGCGCAACTATTAATCAAAGCCACATCCTTCATTTTTTTAACAATCAAAAATGTAAGGTTATGAAATCATTTATCACCCTTTTGTGCTTAGCACTTTTACCTTGTTTGGTAACAAGTCAAACCAGTCCGGAAAACGCACTGGAAGAATTACTCCCATGGTTTAGCAGCCAGCAAGTCAACGTTCGGGATTTTGCCTTATCTCCCGACGGAGAAGAAATCTATTTCACGGTAGAAAGCTTCAAAAAAAACATCTCTTTTATCGTCGTCTCCAAAGATAATGACGGAGATTGGAGTCAGCCGGAGATCGTTTCCTTTTCGGGTCAATTCCGGGATATTGAACCCGCTTTCAGTCCTGACGGCAATTCACTTTATTTTGCTTCCAACCGGCCATTGGATGATACTTCAACAAAACCCAAGGATTACGACATATGGATGGTCAGCCGGGAAAATAAGAATGCGCCATGGTCTGCGCCCAAAAACCTCGGAGCACCTGTCAATAGTGAAGCAGAAGAATTCTATCCTTCAATAACCACTTCGAAAAACCTGTATTTCACTGCAACGCTAGAAGATACTAAGGGAAGAGAAGATATTTATGTTTGCGAATATAAAGATGGGCATTACCTGCCTCCAAAGTCTTTAAGCAAAGCTGTCAACACCCTGGCTTATGAATTTAATGCCTGGGTAGCTCCGGATGAATCCCTCATCATTTTTTCCTCTTACGGACGTGAAGACGGCAATGGAGGAGGAGACCTCTATTACAGTTTGAAAGATGAGCAAGGAAACTGGCAGCCTTCCTTAAATTTTGATAAACCTGTCAATTCGGACAAGCTGGACTATTGCCCTTTTTACGATCTAAAGACAAAAATGCTGTATTTCACCAGCGAACGGACTGAAGTTCAAAAAAGCTATTCCGAGAAACTTTCTTTTAAGAAATTTCTAAAAGAAATATCTCAATCGGCAAATGGATTGGGAAGGATTTATAAGGTTTCCTGGGAGTTTGAAGATTGATTAGAAAACATGTCTGTAGGTTCCAAACTATTGGTCTTTTTTTGTCTGGTTTTGGCAAAATCAATATGAGCATTTTTGGAATAACCGTACCCACCGAACCTGTCTTCCTGGCCAGGCAAGATTCATTCGGTGCGACGAGCCGAATGAATTCGGCGAGTACGAAATACGTCAAGACCTTTTCTCTACATCAAATTAGCTAAAGTCCAGTCAAGTCTTGTTAACCATTCCGGGAATATCTTAACTTAGAGGAAAATATTCCCGGAATGGAACACCCAAAATCAATCAAAACCTGCCTTTCTTGCCAAAAGGAGTTCACGGGTAATTATTGCAATTACTGTGGAGAGAAAGTCATCGGTCCGGAAGACCGTAAACTCAAAACTTTGTTGGGTGAATTCATCAATACCCTCTTTAATCTCGACAATAAACTATTCAAAACACTATGGCTCAATGTTTCCCGGCCGGGGCAACTTTCTGAAAATTATGCCAAAGGAAACAGGAGACCTTTTTTCAGACCCAGTTCCCTTTATGTATTGCTAACCGTCATTTACTTCATTTTCACACCTTTTGAAGTTTTTCTTCCAGCATTAAAAATTCATACCGGTCAAACCTATTACGCAGAATATGCCAAACGAAAAATTGAAGACATCAGTAATCAAAAGGAGATAACTCCTGAAGTTTTTGAGCAGCGATATAACAAAATTGCACCTGGTGTAGCTAAATGGCTGATATTACTTTACATCCCTGCTCTCGGCATTATTCTTTCCTTCTTATTTTTAAAAAGCCGGCCTTATATTATTGATCACTTTCTGTTGTCTATTGAAATAAATATATACAATCTGTTTGCCCACTTCCTGGTATTACCCTTGCTTATTATTATTGCTCATACTTTTTCTAACTTGATTACCGGGAAAAACCTGGTGATCAACGACAGTATAATTATGCCGGTTTTAGGGCTATCCCTTTTGCGATTTTTCCTACTCTCTTTTCGCAGGTTTTATCATCAAAAATGGTGGTTAATTGGTCTAAAATCCATTGTTTTTATTTTTGCTTTGGGTAGCTTTGCTTTTTCGGTTTACCGGTTCATTTTATTCTGGATAACCATACAGTTTGTTTAAGAACAAGCTTTGAAATGTCATTGCTGAATTTTGAAACAAGTGCAATTTTATTCAAATTCAGAGAGCAGGATGGCTTAAAGCTCAAATGTATTATAAAGCACCAATGAATATTTTATTCGAAATAAAGAAATGGTGGCGATGGTTGCGGATCAAGGGATTCAAGGCCATTTTTTGGACTTCTTCTCATGTAAATTACCGCAATTACATGGTACTGGCAAGTATCATCATAGGAATTGGTGCGGGTTTGGCGGCGGTTATTTTGAAGTATGCCGTACATACTATTGGGCAATGGTTATACGGAAACGATCCTACCAGCGGCAGACTTGGTTTTGTTTTTTTTCCTATTATCGGGGTCACCCTGGCGGTTTTATTTTATAAATATCTTTTAAAAAAACCGCTTAACCTTGGTTTCCCACCGCTCATCAACAGGATAAGTCGGAAAAAGGTAAATCTCCCTCCCAATGAAATGTATGCTCATGTAGTGAGTGGTTCCCTTACGGTTGGTTTTGGTGGTTCTGTAGGGCTGGAGGCACCGATTGTTCGTACAGGAGCCTCCATTGGGTCTAATATTGCCCGGATACTTCAGGTAGGAAGAAATAAGCAAACCCTGTTCCTTGCCTGCGGTGCCGCAGCGGGTATGGCGGCCATTTTCAATAGTCCTGTTGCAGCCGTTATTTTTGCCTTTGAGGTTTTACTGACAGATTTTGCCCTTCATGCTTTTATACCTTTACTAATTTCGGCAGCCACAGGAGCCGTTGTAGCCAAATTGCTTTATTACAAAAAGTTATTTTACCTGCCGGAAGGCGACTGGAGTTTTGAAAGTCTTCCATTTTATATTCTTTTGGGAATTTTTGCAGGTTTATTATCCACATACATGATCAGAATCAACCTCGGCATCCAGAATTATGTGGCAAAGTTTGAAAAGAGTGTTTATAAAATACTTTTTGGTGGTTTATCCATCGGAGCACTGATTTTTCTTTTACCTCCCTTATTTGGAGAGGGGTATGAAACGGTCAATCAATTACTGACTGGTCAATTCAGGTCCATTACGGAGCACAGTTTATTTTACGCTTTTTAGGATAATATCTGG
>QQUB01000236.1 GCA_008501835.1 Bacteroidota bacterium | reverse complement strand
TTTCCAGGTATTCCGAGGATTACTTCCATCCTGAAGGAAACGCCCTTGGTGATCGAATTTGATCGGCAACCTTCCATTGGCAGTGATAGCAATATCCCCTTCATTACTGGCAAAGGCAAAATTCTGAGGAGGCATATCAAAACACCGCATAGCAGTTACATAATCCTCATGATTTTTGGCTTTCATCAATCCGATAAAGGTACTGATCTGAGAGCGTTTATCCGTATTGAAGGTATAGTGGCCAAGCCATTGCATAGCCATATCATAAAGAGGAGAATTTTCGTCAGTGTAGGCAATCGGTCCCCAAATGGTGTATTTCACCTTTTCAGTATGGGGATCTTCCCCTTTTATTTTAATGGTTTCCTCCTCCATCCTAATATCGAGCTTATCTTCCCCCATCCAATAAGTCGTTTTATCTTCATTTGCCCATTTGATGGTATACCAATCCACAAAATCATGCCCGAGGTTGGTTACGCCCCACGCAATGTTTTCATTGAATCCGATAATTATTCCAGGCACCCCGGGAAGAGAAACACCATAACTATTAAGCTCAGGTGTAGAAATTTGAATTTCATACCAAATAGATGGAAGACTCAACCCCAGATGAGGATCATTGCATAAAATAGGAAGACCGGTATTGGTTTTACTTCCTGAAACAGCCCAGTTATTACTTCCTGCAAACTCTGACGGGTTCTCAAATACCTGGTGATCCGGAATCAGGCTGCTCAGAGCATTCTCTGAAATGGTATCTTCCCAAATCGGTTCAAAATCCCAGGTCTTTTCCGTTGGAATGACAGGTGTCTGATCCGGATTGTGTTCCGGGTATAAAAATTCAAACATGTCAGGTCCTAAAGCTTTCAGGCTGTTACTGGCGCGCAAATCGAGGTTGCGTGAAGAAAGTTCTTCAACCATACCATATAAAAAAAATGCTGACCGGAGAGGCGTCCATGGTTCTGGCTCATATCCGAGAAGTTTAAACTCTATCGGGTATTCTTCAGGTGTTAGAGTTTTGATATACTCGTTTATTCCATTAGTATAAGCTTCCATCCATCCTATTTCTCCGGTATGAGTCCAGTTGTTGACCATATTTTCTGCAGCCCATCGGATTCCTTTTCTTCGCTGCCGGATGTCTATTTTCTTAGTCCTGGGTCCGAGCACTTCTGACAGGTAACCACCTGTAGCCCTTGTGGAGATATCCATTTGCCATAATCGGTATTTAGCGGTGAGATATCCTTGCACAAAAAAAGCATCTTCTAAATTATCAGAAAAAATATGAGGCACCAGACGTTCGTCAAAAACGACTTTGGTATCTGATTCCAACTGGTCAAAAGAAAGTTCTTGTTCAAATGGCAATGCAGATCGTTCAGCGTTGATCCAAAATCCATCAAACGGACTCATGAACTTTCCGATGGCCGGAACCGGAGAGCCAAAAGGATTATGTGTATTACCCATCCAGATGAGGAAAAGAGTCGTTAGAAGCGCGATCAAAAATTTAAGCCATCTCATGCCACATATTTTGGTCGAATATAATGAGAAAAACTATTTTATCCGCCAAAACACTGTTTAAGTAGAAAAACCTGAAGAAGCCGATCTGATTTTTGAACAAATAACCATTCTTTGGACTTATATTTGTGAGTCCCGGAGGTTAGGCCCATAACCTGAATCTCCCAATTTTATTTGAAAAACAATACCAACATATGATCTATCTGGCAGCATTGACCGCATTGGTGGCCGCAGGAGGCGTAGGATTGCTTTCGGTCATTTTAAAAAACCGCTGGCCCGGGAAGAATAAAATATCCAAGGCCCTGGAAGCCTTGAAAAAAGAAACCATTGCCATTGCCGGCGAATTGGTTCCCATCGGACAAGAGGAATTAGAGGACTTTTCTTCCAAACAAATCAATAAATCCTTCAAAAAGGGAATGGTCATTTCGGCCAAAGGAGCATTTACAACCATTTTTCATGAGCCTCTGATGGCATACAATTATAAAAAATACATTGGAGGTGGCCCTTGGCAAAATGCCCTGTTGTTCATCATGACCGACAAACATGAATTTACTTATTGGTTGCAAAAATCAGGGACGGAGATCTTTATCGATGGCAACCGGGTTGGAAATCTGAAGAAGGACAATGTTTTATACGGCGCCAAACGAAAAAAAGCCCTGGCAAAAATCGGGACACCTAAAAATGAATTGACCCCTATTTTTATTTATGATAAAGAAGTAGGAAGCCTTTCCAATAAAACACTCGTTGGCAAAGACCTGGGAGCCCGGGCATTTGAATTCCTTAAAGATAAATTCACCCGGGAAGAAAAACTGCTTTTCCTCGCCATTGCCGGACTGCAACTGGTCATGAGAGAAATAGATCAGAAGAAGAAATAACTTCCTGTGACAAAGCCTGCCACGTTTTCAAAATGCCGGGGCAATATCATTTGCTGCCACCTCATCCTGGCAAAATATCGCCTTGAGGTATCTATTATTATTTGTTCCAATTTTCTAAGTGGAATTGTTCGATTTCTGCCTTTCAAAATCGATAATTACTCTTGGAAATCGTAAAAAGAATGTAAAAGAACTCACTCACTATCAGAACAATAATCCCGTTTCTTTGTTAATTAAACTAGATTTCATTTCTTTGCATTGGCTTTTTGCCAAACCCAAACAGCAGACACGTAATTTTTGAAAAATGAACTTTAAAGAAAAAGCTAACCTTATCATCTATCGTTTCCGCGAAAGAGGATTGGAAATTTTCCTGGAGAATGATGATGAACAATGGGGAATCCCCAACGGTAAATTACCGCAGGAAGCTCCGGAGGAGCTGGTTACAGAGGATAAATTAATTGAACTGGACCCTGTTACTCAGGATAATGGCGATAAAGAAGAAGCCTGGGCCGTAGAAGGGGACTGGCACGAAATTCCATCTCTCAAAAATATGCTTTACGAAGATGCCATGCAGTTGAAAGACAAACTCAAAAGCATGGACAACGGCTCATTTTTTGTGGTCAAAGAAGCCCTCAAAAAAGTAATGCCGCATCAATATGCATTTTTGAAAGAACTCAAGGATACGCTTATCGAGCGTAATTCAACTAAAGATATATAGTTTTCAATTTTGTTTTCGAATGTCTAAAAAGTAAAAAAGCCCGGTAAGTTTTACCGGGCTTTTTTTCATCTAGGACTAGCCACTAGTCATCGGAAACATAAAAAAGGGTGAAACACCAAATTGATGTTTCACCCAAATGCATTGTTAATTTTGAAATATTAACAATTTTATGAAAAGGGAGTAATTAATTAACAATCATCTTCTTTGTCGCTGTAAATTCCTCAGTAGACATGGTATAATAATAAACGCCTCCTGCCATTTCGGAAGTTGGCAAACTGATTTCATTTAGTCCGGCTTCAAAGAAATTTGATATTGTCAGTACTTCCTTTCCGGAAACATCACGAATAACCATGTTTACATCCGATGCCTTTGGCAGTTCAAATGCTATCCGGGTATTTAATGAGGATGGGTTAGGAATATTTTGATATAACTTATATCCCTCCTCCCCTGATGTAGCAATAGAAGTTTCATTTTCATAGAATTCGATTCCGACACCAAAGAATTGATCATCCTTTCCATATGCTTCAGCCGTGGTAAATGTCGAATTGATATCCAACAATTGATTCAGACTTTGGGCATCTTCTTTAACAAGCACTTTGAGTCCAAACATCACTGGAGCAGTCTCCCGTTCCTCATCCTGAAGCACATCGTGCCAGCTGGAGGTTAACCTGCCATTTTGGATAAATTCAAAACCAAAATTAGCGGTTCCGGAAAGTCCTTCCTCAAGAGATAAAAATTCAAGATGTTGCCGGTCAAAATCCAGCGTAAATTGATACCCTAAAATATTTTCCAGTTCAGGAGCAGTAAAAGCAATGGTAATAACGTCACCTTCCTTAACAGCCTGGTCTTTAACCCTGAAATTGAATTGTCCTTCGTTTCTAAACTCAATGATGTCTGATTCAAGCGTTGCTGCAGTATTATTGACATCTCCCATTTTTACACCGACAAAATCCAGGTGTTCCAGGCAACCATTAAGGTCTTCGATAGCAATAAATTCAGGAACATCTTCATACCATGGATCCTGATCATCCGGGAAAACATAGGTTTTATCAAAAAACCTCCAACTTGGGGCATCTTCAAATTCAAAAATAATCCCCAGGATCAATTTTCTGATTTCGATCAGATCCGAAACCGTTATGGTACCCGTGGAATTCACATCTGCAGCCCAAAGCATTTCAGGATCTGTGATTTGCTCTATACCAAGCAGGTGTTTATGGATCCTTATCATATCCAGGGTTGTTACCCCATTGATGTAATTATCCAGTTTAGTAGGTCTAATAGTATAATCCTGGCCTTCTGTAACTTCCCAGAAATCATACAAACCATCTTCATCTGTTACATCATTATCCACAAAACTTAACTCCGGAGAAAGTAACAGATCAACATCCACTCCCTCAATTTGCTTGTTCTCAATCGTTGCTATTCTACCATGTAAATCAGCAATAGGGCCACATTCCGGACAAAGTCCCTCCGGGTCATCTACTAAAATCAGCACCTGACAATAATCGTAATTTGGTCCACCTATTGAACCGTCAGGTTGCACAGCATAAGGGTTGAAAGCATTATCCCACATATAAACTTCGACATAGAGTCCAAATTTATCATCGCAGGTAAGCATAATACTTTCCGAATCCGGATGAGGTGTGTCCTCAAGTCTGTTCACAGAAAATCTCAGCGGTCCGGAACAATCCTCGACGAAACAGTTGGCCAATTGCCATCCAAATAACTCAACAGCTCCATCATCCGCTATACCATCACCGTTGACATCTACACCCGGTTCTACTGGTCCAAGTTCAACGTCATACTGGATATAACAGATAATTTCAGGTATATAACAATCAACAATTTCAAACGGTAAAACAGCCGTTGTTTCATTTCCGCAGCCGTCATTGATCTCAAGAACGAAATGGTGAGACCCGATTGGGAATGTTCCTATAATAACATAGTTCGGATAACTTCCCTGCAGGACACCTGTTCCGGTAAGATCAGCATCAACTGTACCATCAGCACCGGCATCCAGTCCAATAGTAATAATCAGGTCCTCAGCGATACAATTTTCAATCACGGAGAATGGATATTCAATTTCCACCTCACATTCCACAGAATCGGTACAGAACGGATCAGGCAGATCGAAGACCACCACCGTTGGAATGGTATCATAGATAACTACATGTTGCGTATAGGTCCAGTACCCTGTAGATTCAGCCTCTCTCCAGTATCCTTCCGGATTCGATTCACCGTCACAATCTGTACCTTTGGTATCGGCAACAGGAAGTGAGTTCAGGTGAGAATCATCGCCATCCACATAAGCATTAAGCGCCCTTCTCAATACCCAAACAACTTCTTCCCCTTCGTTACCATCACAATCTTCATCCCGGTTAATATTTACCGGATCAGCCAAACCATCCCATTCACAGTGGTTGATGATATGGTAGGTGCGTAACACATTGTAACATTCTTCGCCTTCGACTGGTAAAAATACATCCTCATGAGTGATTTCAAACGCATCACAATTAGTGTGATAAAGTTCAACCGTAGAAACATTATTAATACAATCCGTTTCAGTATCGGCTGGCAATTTGATCTCATAATTCAAAGTATAATCAATCGTTACCAACTGTTCAAAAATGTCCATGGACAGGTTGCCAAATCCATCCACAGCTCTAAACCGGCGGATAATCGTTCCGTAACCACAATCAGCCAAATTGTAAACAGGCTCCAATGCTATGGTTTCTGCAGAACAATTGTCTACCACAATCGGCATACCAAATACATCACTTAAATGACTAAGATCATAAGGGTCAAAATTATCCGGTAAATCATCACACTGTACGAAAACATCATCTAATCCATAACATAATGGTAGTGTATTGTCTTCTACAAGAATATTGGACACACAGACATTTTCATTACCGTAAATATCAATCACCCTCAATTCGACCTGAACATTTAATCCGGCGTCACAACAAGTGAATTCAACATAATCTCCCCAATCTGAGTATTGTGGCACCAAAAGAGTATCACAGGTAACAGGATCTCTAGTGTAAATTCTCCTTACCTGGGTACTTTCAATTCCACAATTGTCATAACTGGCATTATCTACCTGGAAAGTATACGTCCATGCTAAACCAAATCCACCTAAGGATACACTCAGGTCAGTAAAACAAGTAGCTATCGGATTATCCAGATCCGCTACCCTTAAATAACAATCCTGGATATGACTATCTCCGCAATTGTCGGTTACAACATATCGAACGATAAAATCACCAACCGGCAGATCATAAATGATACGGTCATCTCCTGCAAAGATTGTAGCAACCTGCGTCGATCCATCAATGGTCCAGATTTCCGTTATCAATGTCCAAACAACTTCTTCGGATGAACAGGAACTTCCGGTGGCAGTCACCTCAGGTACAGGCACCAATACAGTTCCTGTGCATAACTGTGGATCAGTTGTAAACAACATAATATGATCATCCAGGATTGGACAGAAATGATTATTCAACGGGCAATCAATAATTATTTCACCACATTCAAACGGGTTATGAATAGTGATTGATTCAGTACAATCATCATCTCCTACCTGAGTGAAAGTGATAGTCGAAACCTCGGTAAACGGACCAAAAATTTCCACAGCAGGAAAATCCCCTACAGCTACAATACTACCATTTATCCAGGCAATCCAGCTACCTCCGTCCGTTCCATCAATATTAACTACCGCATAGAAAGTACCATCGTCATTACAATCAACCTGTTCAATTTCCAGAACTATATCACATTCATCCACAACATCAATTGGCACTTCATCCTCATCATCATCGTCTCCATCACCGTCTCCGTCTTCATCAACGGTATCGTCGGTCTCCGGGTCAGAATCTACATCATCGTCAGTATCTTCTGTAATTTCAGCCTTATTCAACAAGGTTCCGCCCTGGAAATCAGGGTTGATCTGCAAGGTTATATACAAGGAAACTGAAGCTCCAACTGGTAAACTTGGAATGATTTGGGTAGCCTCATTTCCATTCACTGTCCAACCGCCTGAATCATAAGTCATTCCATCCGGAATATGGTCTGTCACCTCCACGTTAAAGGCATCAATATCTCCCTCATTCGTTACTTCAATTACATAAGTGACCAAATCTCCAGGACTGAAAGGACCATTACTAACCAGGTCCTTGGTTAATGCTAAGTCAAATATGAGCTCCAAATTCACCTGTTCACAATCGAAATCATCCTCTTCAGGTGAATCATTATCTGGATTCTGATCAGGGGTGCTATCCACATCTGGTTCATTAGCTTCATTTTCGGC
>QQUB01000639.1 GCA_008501835.1 Bacteroidota bacterium | reverse complement strand
GCCTTTTATTAAACGTTTTAGCATGGGGTCAGAAAAATGTTTTACCAATCGGATCCTGGCGTTCACATATGCCGTATAAGATCGGGCAATATGTTACGCAAAGTGACTCAGAGATCTTCTATTCCACCGGATTGTCTGTGGTTGCATTTGACAAAGAAGAATTTTCTACCAGATTTTTCACCAAAACTGATGTCCTAAGTCAGGCAGGTATTCAGAATCTGAAATATTTCAAGGCTCAGGAAACCCTGATCGTGGTTTTTTCTGACGGGACTATGGATCTCGTTCAACCGGATAGGGTAATCACCATGCCACAGATTGCCAATTTTCCCAATGTCATTATAGGAAAAGAAGTTAATCAGATCGTACCCGAAAGTGATACCACCGTATTGCTCGCCGGAAGTTTTGGCGTGTCCAGGGTAAGGATTAGTGAGACGGTAAGAGAATTTGCTTTTACCACCTTTACAGGTATGGCGGTCAACTCTGTTATCAATTATGAAGGTTTCATTTATGTGGGGACGGACGAAGGGATTTACCGCATTGCTACCGGGAATTTCTTTCCGGAAGTATTTTCCAATTGGGAATACCTGGACGCCGATTTTGGATTTCCGGGGGATTATTCCACTCATGCATTGGAGGCTTATAACGGGCACCTTTATTTTGATATTGATAATGTCGTACACCGTTGGGATGATGCCGGGCCTGTGGAGATTCATGCAGAAGCAGATCAGAGGGTCCAGTACATGTCTGCGGAAGGGGAACATTTACTGGTAGGTTATCAATGTAACTGGGAAGATTGTGGAGGTAACGGCAAAGCACTTTATTTTAATGCAGATGAAACCTTTGGAGAGCTGGCTCCTGGTTGTATTGCCGTTCCCTATAACGCTATTGAAGATGAGCTAGGCAGGATCTGGTTTGGAGAGGATTATCGCAACTTCCGCTGGGTAGATGACGTAAATGATACTTCTTGCAATACTACGAGCCTCAACTCCCCATGGTCAGAAAAGTCATGGGATATTGAAATCCTTAATAACCAGGTATGGTTGACTTCAGGTGGACTGACTCCGGAAACCTTGAAGGGACAGTTCTTCAGAGATGGTTTTTATAGCCTGATTGATGGTCAGTGGACCATTTATAATACAACGACCATTGCAGCAATGAAAGGAGAAGATCCTATCGATCCAAACGATGATCTTTTTGGTATGATCTCCATGGCCATCAGCCCCAATACGGGAAAAGTTTATGCCGGATCATATTTCGAAGGGCTTGTGGAAGTAAATGGGGAAGAGGTAAATCTATATAATGAAAATAATTCGACATTACAGGTCGCGGCAGGTGATGAAACCCGGGTACGTGTATTGGGACTTGCATTTGATGAAGAGGATAATTTATGGGCAACCAATTCTTTAGCTATTGATGACAAACCACTCTCAGTACTTAAACCGGACGGGACATGGAAGGCTTTTGATGAAGTTTGCGGTTTTGATGTTTTGATGGATGTTGTTGTGGATGCAAATGGCTTTAAATGGATCCGCCTCGGTGACGATGGTGCGGGTTTGCTCCTGTTTGACGAAGGCGATATGGATGATGATACAGATGATCAATGCATGTTTTTCTCTTCCGGCAACAGTAACTTGCAAACCAATGATGTGACGAGCCTGGAAGTTGATCTCGATGGTGATGTTTGGGTAGGGACTACTGCCGGGATTGTGATTTTCGAATGTGGCGGAAATGCATTTGATGAAGAATGTAATGGTTCTCGCAGGATCGTAGTAGGGGAGGATGGAAATGCGGGTTACCTTTTTGAAACGGAGCGTATAGAAGCCATCGCCGTTGATGGAGCCAATCGAAAATGGGTAGGAACTTCCACCGGAGTTTACCTGCTTTCAGCAAATGGTGAGGATCAACTTTTGTATTTCAATGAAGAAAATTCACCTCTTTTAGATAATACCATTTATGATATCGCCTGCAACCAGGAAACAGGGGAAGTCTTTTTCGCCACAGATAAAGGACTGGTTTCCTATCAGGGAGATGCCGTAGCCGGAGGCAATACGCATATGCAGGAATTTGAAGTCTTCCCTAATCCCGTTAGGCCGGAATACGACGGACCTATCACCATTCGCGGGTTTTCCCGGGATGCGAGTGTTAAGATAACCGACGTTAGCGGGAAGCTGGTTTATGAAACAAAAGCCCTCGGTGGACAGGTCATCTGGGATGGCAGGGATTACAACGGCCAGCGTGCAAGTACCGGTGTTTACCTTGTTTTTGCCACTACGGCCTCCAGTTTTGGATTGACCGATCCAAGTTCGGCTGTTGCCAAGGTTGTGTTGATTAATTGATGCAGGTCCCGACACTACGTGTACATTCGATGCGAAATCTCATTCGGGATGTCGCCCCGACCTGACGGTACGGGATGTCGTTTCACTCAACATTCGCTCCATTGCTGGTAGCTGATGTTCATTTGATTCCTATCCGGTTTCATCTGTCTGATCCGTCATATCTGTGTTCCATCATTTTTTGAAATAAATGTTTGTACATACAAATGTTTTGCTGTATCTTTGCCACCGATGGAAAAATGTGATTCAAAATATTGCTCCTGTCTTCAGTTTTCCGCTAATGCATTATCCCGGGTGATGACGAAGATCTCCGATGAGGAATTTGCCATAACAGGCATGTCTTCCTCCTATGCTTTTCTGTTGATGACCGTTAATGAAAAGCCGGGTGTTCAGCCCAAAGAGATCAGTCAGCAAATGATGTTGACGCCTTCGACGGTGACCCGGTTGATCGAAAAAATGGAATACAGAGGTTTTCTGGAAAGAAAACATGTGGGTAGAACTACCGAAGTTTATCCTACCCCAAAGAGTTTGGATCTGCATCCGAAAATTCAGGAAGCCTGGAGAAACCTGTATGCCAGATACGCTGAACTGCTCGGAAAGGAAAATGCAGACAAACTGACAGCCGATATTTACGAGGCAGCCAGAACATTGGAGTAATTTTTTTTGAACACAATTAGTTGTATGTACAAACAAGAAAATAATACCTATTACCATGAAAATCACAATTTTAGGAACAGGGATGGTTGGGATGACCATTGCGGAAAAGTTAACCACTTTGGGGCATCAGATTACAATGGGTACTCGTGATCCGGAAACAACTATTTCCAGGCCCACACCGGCTACCTGGAAAAAAATTCCTTTTGGAGACTGGTTGAATGCCCAAAACAGCGTGGTGCTGGAGACATTTGAGAACTCCGCTAAAGAGGCAGATCTTGTGTTGAATGCAACTAGTGGAGGAGTCACACTTAAGGCACTTGATATGGTAGGGAAGGATCTTAATGGAAAGATATTGATCGACATTGCCAATCCACTCGATTTTTCCAATGGCATGCCTCCAACTTTGTCCGTTTGTAACACAGATTCCCTCGGAGAGCAGATCCAGGCCAGATTCCCTGAGGTAAAGGTTGTCAAAAGCCTGAACACCATGAATACTTACATCATGATGCACCCGGAAACTATCCCGGGTGATCATACGGTATTTGTAAGCGGGAATGATTCGGAGGCCAAAAAAGCAGTGAGTAATTTATTGCAGGAAATTGGATGGACTGAGGGCAATATTATCGATCTTGGAGATATTTCAACTTCCAGGGGTACTGAAATGTTGTTACCGGTGTGGTTGAGGCTGTGGGGTGCTTTGGGACATGCCAATTTTAATTTTCAAATACAACAAGCATAATAATTTCTAATTTTTCATAAACAATTTATACAATGAAGAACATTCTAATTACCGGAGCCAGCGGTGGTTTCGGAAAATTGACCGTACAAACCCTATTGAAAGATGGCCACAATGTCGTTGCTACCATGAGAAATGTAAATGACAGGAATAAAGAAGTAGCAGGGGAATTGGCAGGAGAGGGTGCACACATCATCGAAATGGATGTGACCAGTGAGGAAAGTGTAAATAATGGTGTTGCAAAAGCCATTGATATTCTAGGCGGACTTGATGTCGTTATCAATAATGCCGGGGTGGGAGTGCTTGGGTTCCAGGAGCATTTCACAACGGATGATTTTCAAAAGTTATTTGACATTAATGTTTTTGGAGTACAGCGCGTTAACAGGGCTGCTATTCCTCACATGAGAGCCAATCAATCCGGATTGCTGCTCCATGTTTCAAGTTTGCTGGGTAGGATCTCATTGCCTTTTTACGGACCTTATAATGCATCAAAATGGGCATTGGAAGCTTTAGCAGAAAATTACCGGGTTGAGCTGTCAGGTTTCGGAATTGATTCCGTACTTGTGGAACCGGGTGGCTACGCAACCAGCTTCATGCACAACCTGATTACGCCTTCTGATAAATCCAGAGATGAAGCTTACGGCCCTTACCTGCATGCTCCTCAGCAACTTTTTGAAGGTTTTGAAGGAGCACTTGCCGGTAACCCGGAGCAAAATCCGCAAAAAGTGGCCGATGCCATTGCAAATCTTGTGAATTTGCCAGCCGGTGAACGTCCCGTAAGAACGGTTGTGGATAGTATGGGCATGGGAGATCATATTGTAGGATACAATGAACAACTCAACCAAATTACTGCCGGTGTTTATAATGCATTTGGCATGGGGGATATGCTTAAGTTGAAGGTGAGCTAGAACAGAAAAATTGGAAGAATAGAAAATCGGAATAGGAGTAGAAATCACAGTTTCTCTTTCCGGTTTTCTTCTTTTCCTAAAGTGTTTGAGAGAAATTACATGTTTATAATAAGTTCTATTTGAAAAAAATCTACCGTATGCTTTTGGAAGAATAGTCTAAAAATCATGATTTGTTCTCGCAGATAAACGCAGATAATGAGGTGAATGTTAAAATATAATCAGCGACAATCAGCGAGATCAGCGCGACACAAAAAAGTATGCGGGAGAAGATGAAAAAAAATAACTGATGAGCGCAAAAATAATTCTCGTAACCGGTGGCAATCGCGGTATTGGCCGGGAAATATGCAGGCAATTGGCAGCCTTGGGTCATACGGTGTTACTTGGAAGCAGGGATCTGAAAAAAGGCGAGCAAGTAGCTGCAGAAATGGAGGGTGAAGTTTTGCCTGTCAAACTGGAAGTTGCCAAAGAAGAAGATATCAACAACCTGGCAACACATATCAAGGATAAGTTTGGCAAACTGGATGTACTTATCAATAATGCCGGAATCCTCGTTGGACAAAAAGGTACGGTTGATGTGGATATAGATGAAGTTAAAAGGATCATGGAAGTTAATTTTTACGCTCCCTGGAGATTGAGTCAGGCAATGATTCCCTTGTTGAAAAATAGTCCGGATGGCCGTATTGTCAACATGAGCAGTGGAATGGGGGAGTGGGACAGCCTTCGTTTAGGAAATTATGCGGGATACCGGTTGTCCAAAACAAGCCTTAATGCCCTGACGGTGCAAATGGCCAGTGAATTATCCGGAACGAAAGTGAAAGTAAATGCCATGTGTCCTGGTTGGGTAAAAACAGATATGGGAGGTGCCGGAGCTGACCGGCAGGTGGAAGAAGGAGCTGATACGGCTACCTGGTTGGCAACAGCCGATACTATTCCTTCAGGAAAATTCTTCCGGGACCGCAAGGAAATTTCCTGGTGAGTGAGATATTATGGGAAGGTTACAGGTCAGGTATGAGTAATCCCTTAACCTGTAACCAATTATAACATCACTCTCTCATAAGGATCATGTGGATATTTCTGATGCCATTATGGGTGACCATCTGGCAAGTGTAAATACCATCTGCAAGGTGTGAACCATCTTCTGCTGATCCATTCCACTCCAAATGATGCAGGCCCTTGTCATAAGCCCCGTTAGCAAGGGTTTTCACTAGGCGTCCCATTGCGTCGTAAATATACACCTGAAGATTTTGCTCTTCTTGGAGGATTAAATCAATTCTGGTGGTTTCCCTAAACGGATTTGGATAGTTTTGTTTCAATTCCATTCCAGGTGAATTATAAGTCATCACCTCATTGGAGATCTGGGCCTCAAAACTTTCGCCAGTGATTGGCAGACTGCTGAATACTACTTTTTTACCATTTTTAGAGAAGGTTGGATCGTATTCATCCGTGCCACCATAATCTGCCAAAAGTTCGAGTTCGCTTCCATCTGCATTAATTTTCCAAAGATCAAAATCTCCGGTCAAATTGGAGAAAAAGACAATTTCCTGACTGTTGTTGGACCAGGTGGGGCCACCGGAATAGATATCAGGAGGGCTGATAAATACGGGCTCAAAATCGCCTGTGACATTTCCATCCAGGTCTACAGGAACTTTAAATATGTGGCCCATAAAAGTAAACGCAATATACTGCCCATTAGGCGACCAGGAAGGACTTTGGCAGCCGTAATACCAGATTAAGGTTTCCCCGGTACCATCAATACCAATGGTTCTTAAGGCACCTCCGTAATCTGTAAATACTATCCTTTGACTGTTGGGGGCCCATTCCGGATCCAGGCCATAGCCTACCACCAGGGTACGATCACCCCCTGAGGCGGGTACAGTATAAATGGCAGGATCATTTGCAGGTCCGCGGTCAAAAGCGATCAAATTTCCATTAGGAGACCAGGAGGCATCATTTCCACCATCTCCTCCTTCAAGTGGTGTGCTTACACCAGTATTAACGTTCGTGACAAATAGGTCATGCATATTTTCTCCCAGCACATCACATACAATCATTTTACCATTATTGGAAAATGAGGCATTGAATTCGTTATTGTCAGGCAGGTCGGTAACTTGAGTAATTTCTCCGGTTTTCACATCAACCATGTAAATGTTGAAATTCTGGGCAAAGGCGAAATTCAGCAATAGCAAAGAAGTAAGCATCAGAACGGGTAGGATTTTTAAAACTTTCATCGGCATTTTTTTATTGGTTATGAAATAGAATATTCATCCAAAAAACAGGGTAGTTCTTGTTGAAAAAAGTGAAAGGAAGTCCAATTTTATTCAATTGGGAATTTAAAGTTTGGGAAGGAATAATGATGCTGGGATTAACTCAGTTTGGGTTGGCACTCAATAAACGCATAATATACGATGTTTTTAGCTGATTTCCAAATGTTTATGATCTGGTTTGAAGGCCAGGGAAATGATGTGGGAAGGTTCTTTAGCAACAAAAAAAAGGTAAGCCGAATTCCAATTACTTGGTGGCTTACCCTTTAAAAGGACATTAAAGTATCTCTATATCACTAGTTTTGTTTTGAGCTAATCTAAATTTTTGATCACTTGAAAACTAACCACTTCCCAGAGTTTTAGTACATAACCCTGTTTTCGGGGATTATATTGAATATCTTTAAACATAAGTCCATCATAATTACTGGTTTATAATGTTTTCGTAAAGCACCTAAGACACGCTTCTCAGACTAGGTTCTCTGTACTCACCGTCAATTTTGCAGAGTCATTCAAGGCACAGTTTC
>QQUB01000900.1 GCA_008501835.1 Bacteroidota bacterium | reverse complement strand
CACCATTCCCGGGGTATAAGTACTGTCCGTCACCTGCCCTGAATTATTGTTGGAGGGTGCTGCTGTAGTGGATACGGATGACTTATTGGTGAGGATCTGGTACTCCAGCTTGGCTTTATTACCTAACTCTTGTCTAATAGACGTTCTCAACAAAGAAACATAGTGTTCTTCGAGCCATTCATAAAAAAAACGGTTAGGAACCTGGATGGTCAAGGAATTGTCTTCGAGACGTACTGGTTTAATGGGTTCGAACCATGTTTTAAAGCTTCGTCCATTTACGTTCTTACGTATGTTCTGTAGACACCTATCCCACACTGAAGTATGATCAATTACCATGCAGCAGACTTAGTTAAAGGGCCAAAGGCCTTAATTAATTAAAAAAAAGTACAATTGTAAAAGTAATAGTATCAGTGAGTTAGACTCAATCGGGGGAATATGGGCAATTCAATAGAATTGGAATAAGTAAATGTGCTTTACATTTGCTGTTGCCAGCATTTTCTTTTGAGTCGGAATACAAAGTTGCAACTTTTTTTTGATTTTCAAAGAGCTTTTGGATTTGTTTTTTATATTTTTTTTTCTTTAATAACTAACCGCCTAAGGTCGAATTGTTTTTGTTAAAAATTGAATTTTTTGCTTGAAAATTGTTTTCTTTGATTTTTATACTTGACTCTGATTGCTAACAAGAAACTTGAAACCCGATACTTAATTAATTAATCCAAAATTTATGAAAATTCGCTCTCGCTACCTATACCTGATAGGAGCTGCAGTTATTCTAATTGCTGCTTACCTTTTCTTTCGTGGAGAACAAGATGAACAACTTTCGGATGTGCTTGCAAAAGTAGAGCAAGGTGAGTTTTATATTTCCGTCACAGGAACCGGAGAACTCAAGGCTAAAAATTCGGTAAAGATCCGTGCTCCTCAAGGGATGCGTCCCGCAGGTATTTACGAAACAACTATTTCCGACCTTGTCCCTGAAGGCACCATTGTGCAGGAAGGTCAATATGTCGGATCCTTAGACAGAACTGAAGTTTCTAATAAGATGAGTTCGGTTCAAACCGAAATCGAAAAGATCGAAACCCAGCTGGAGCAGGCAAAAATTGATACCGCCATTGAGCTCAGAGCTTTAAGGGATCAATTGGTCAATCTCAATTTCAGCAAAAAGGAAAAGGAGCTGCTGGTTGAACTAAACAAATATGAGGCACAATCTGTAGTCAGACAAACGGAACTGGACCTTCAAAAAATCGAACGGGATTTCGATCAGCTGGAGAAAAAATATGAATTGAAACAGCAACAATCTGATGCAAAGATCAGGGAAATAAATGCCCTTTTAAAACAGAATCAGCAGAAGCTCACAAAATTCGTTGAACTTTCCAACCAGTTCTCCATATCAGCCCCTACCTCAGGAATGGTAATTTATGCCAGGACGTGGAGCGGAAAGAAAGAACCAGGTTCCAGGATTTCGGCTTGGGATCCGGTCGTTGCCGAATTACCAGACTTAACGGATATGATCTCCAAAACTTATGTGAATGAGGTGGATATCAGTAAGGTAAAACAGGGACAAGAAGTGAATATCAAGGTAGATGCATTTCCTGAGAACAGTTATTCCGGGGTAGTGCTTACAGTGGCTAATATCGGAGAGCAATTGAGGGGATATGATTCAAAGGTTTTTGAAGTAGTGATTCAGATCAACGAATCAGATTCTATTTTACGTCCCGCAATGACGACAAGTAATGAGGTCATAACAGATACTTTTCATAACGTTGTGTATGTTCCGCTAGAGTGTATCCAGACAGATACGGTATCCTATGTTTACGCCAAGGAAAAATCACAAACGGTCAAAAAAGAAGTAGTTACCGGCTTGAGTAACGACAATCAAATCATAATAGAACATGGATTAGCTTCCGGTGATGAAATATTTTTGAGCATTCCTGAGAATACCGGAGACTTGAGGTTTGTTCCATTGAATCCTGAAGTAAAGGAGGAGATATTGCGGCAACAGGAAAAGGAGAAAAAGGAGCGAGAAGCAAGAGCTCAGGCTAAGAAGGAAAAAGTAAAAAATATTGCCAAGCCTACCAATACAGGTCAGGGAGGTGGTGATATGATTTTCATTATCGAATAATCTGTTATGTGGCAAAAAATATCCTTTAATTTATCTCTGGCCTTTGAAAGTGTACTCAGCAACAAGCTCAGGTCCGTCCTTACGGCTCTTGGAATCATTTTTGGTGTGGGTGCAGTGATCGCTATGTTGGCCATAGGTACGGGAGCCCGGCAATCCATCCTTGATCAGATGAAATTGATTGGGACAAATAACATCGTAATTACCGCGGTAACTTCGCAGACTGATGAAGAAGGCGAAGACGAAGAAAATAATAATGGTGAAGAAGAAAAGAAGACCTGGTCGCCAGGGTTGAGCCTCAGCGATGTGGAAGCCATCAATGAAGTGTTGCCAACAGTAGACCTCATTAGCCCTGAAATAGTCATTCCGACCAGTATTATCCAATCGGCCAGACTTGAAAAGGCCAAATGTGTGGGGGTGACCAACGAGTTTTTTGAATTGAGCAGGTTAAGTCTTGAGTCGGGCATATTTTTCCATCAGGAACATATGGATCTCGGGAAATCGGTTTGCATAATCGGTAAGAATATTCAACTTAAGTTTTTTGGAACCGAAAATCCACTGGGCAAAATGATCAAGTGTGGTAATACCTGGTTAAAGGTTATCGGAGTGATCGAAAAGCGGAATACCAGTAAATCGAGTCTTAAGAATCTAGGAATCAGGGATTACAACTCTGATGTTTACGTCCCGGTAAAAACTGCCTTATTGCGTTTTGAAAACCGGGGAAAACTCACTGAAGACAAAATAGGTCGAAGAGGCCGAAATGATGCCTCAGAAGAAAATTACCATCAATTGGACAGGATTGTTGTAAGAGTCAACCAATCCAATATGATGCAGGCTTCAGCCGAGGTTATTGCCCGATTGCTTACCCGGAGACATCAGGAAGTGATTGACTTTGAAGTGGAGGTACCCGAATTATTATTGGAACAGGAACAAAAGACTCAGGATATATTTAATCTTGTTCTCGCGGCCATAGGCGGGATATCGCTCCTTGTGGGAGGGATTGGAATTATGAATATCATGTTGGCTTCCGTCCTGGAAAGGATCAAAGAGATAGGTGTTCGAAGGTCTATGGGAGCACTTAGATCTGATATTATCCAGCAGTTTTTGTTTGAAGCAGTCATTATCAGTGTAATCGGTGGAATTTTAGGAGTTGTATTGGGGTATTTTGCTTCAAAAATTATTGCCAACACGGCTGGAATACCTTCCATTGTTTCAGGCTGGTCCATTATTCTTTCCGCAGGTGTGGCGATTGCGGTTGGACTAATATTTGGAATTTTCCCTGCAAGAAAAGCTGCCCAACAAGATCCAATAAAGGCTTTACGATCTGATTAATCCACTATGGTGAAGGTTTGTTGAAGGGAGACCAATCTAAAAATTGAAATTGCTCAAAATGAAAATAAAGACATTATTTATTATAATAGCCCTGGGGCTTTCCACTTTTCTGTCCGGACAAATTGATACGTTATCGCTCGATCTGATGCAAACCATCAATATTGCCCAAAAGGATGGGATTGATGTACAATTCGCTGATGTTTCCTTCCAAAATAATTACTGGCAATACCAGGCTTTTTTGGCAAGATTAAGACCTCAGTTGAATTTAAGGGGAGATATTCCGAACATCAACCGTAGTATCGAACCTATCATTTTACCTGATGGAGCTGAAGCCTTTATCAACAGGTCACTCATGTCCAATTCGGCACGTATCAATCTCCAGCAATCAATTCCTTTGACAGGTGGGCAGATATTTGCGCAAACCGGTTTGAGACGAATTGATCTCTTTTCTGCCAGCGGGAGCGGAAATATTTCTTATTTATCTACTCCTGTTTCCATTGGGTTCGTTCAACCGATTTTTGGTTTTAACCAATTGAAATGGGAAAAAAGGATAGCCCCGCTTCAATACGAAGAGTCCGTTAAACAATATTCTGAAGATTTCGAAAAAATAGCTTACGACGCGACAGGGTACTTTTTTGAAGTGTTAATCGCTCAATTGAACCTGGAGGCAGCTCATCGCGATAAAGAAAATGCAGATAGCCTATATGTTATTTCCAAAGCGAGATATGACGTTGGGAAAATTGCTGAGACTGAGGTATTACAAATGGAATTACAGGCCATGCGAGCTGATGCAACACTTTCCCAAAGTACCTTGGATCTTTCATCCGCAACAGAACGACTACGAAACTTTATGGGCATTCAACAGGAAGTGGCATTTAAATTGGCACCCCCTGAAACGATCCCGGAATTTGAGGTTGATGCAACAGAAGCACTGGATTTGGCCAACAGGAACAGAGCAGATGCCCTTGCGAGACAACGCAGGATGTTGGAAGCTGAAAGAACCCTTGCACAGGCCAGAGCGAATACACGGCCGAGTTTCGATTTATTCGCTTCATTTGGTTTGTCCCAAACGGCCAACAACCTAGAAGAGGTTTATAGGAAACCGTTGGACCAGGAAGTTTTTAGCCTCGGATTCGATATTCCAATCGCAGATTGGGGTAAATCAAATGCTGCAAAACAAATTGCCAGGGCCAATGCTGACCTTGTCCGGTTACAGGTCCAGCAGGATGCAGTAAACTTTGAAAGAGAAGTTATAGTAAGGGTTCAGCAGTTCGAACTGGTGAAGGACCAGGTCGGTTTGGCGAAGCGGTCCTATGACCTTGCCCAAAGGCGATTGGATATTTCCAGAAAAAGATACCTGATTGGTAAGATCAGTGCCACAGACCTCAATATTGCTATCGATGAGGAAGCTACTTCAAGGAGGTCCTATTATAGTGCCTTGAGTAACTATTGGCTCGCTCATTATTACTTGCGTGGATTGACTTTGTATGATTTTGAAAACAATGTCTCTTTGGTGAGGAATAAGGAATAGAGTTCAAAAGATTTAAAATGTTAAAGTAGTTTCCCTGTGTTCTCTGTGACTACTTAGTAATCTCTGTGGTTAAATTACGCTTTTAATCTTCTGCTTCTATCGCATAAGTGTGTTTGATCTCCTTCATGACAAACGAACTTTGCACATTCCCGATATTTTCCAGGCCTGCAAGCTTTTTGGTAATAAAGAGCTGGTAGGTATCAATGTCTTTGGTATTGACTTTTAACATATAATCGTATTGTCCGGCAATATGGTAGCACTCCTGGACTTCCTTCAATTCAGCTATATCTCTTTCAAACTCCTCCAGGAAATCCTTTGCATGAACTTTCAGGGATACATTGCAATAGGCGGTAAGTGTTTTACCAAGCGCTTTTTTATCCACTACCGCAATTACCCTTTTTATGACGCCACTGGATTTCAGTTTTTTTATTCTTTCAAAAATGGGCGTAATACTCATGCCCAGTTTGGCTGCAATTTCTTTATTGGTATAGCCAGCATTTTCCTGTAATAATTGCAAAATTCTTCTGTCTGTAGGGTCTATGTTTATCATGGAGAAATTTTTTCTTTTTTACATATGTAAAAATGAGGTTTTTAGTTGTTTTTTCCTGATTTTAATCAAATATAGAAAAAAAATCTGCATGATTTAAAAATGTAGATTTTTAGTTTTAAAATATGTAATTTTAAAGAAAAAAGATATGGATAAGCGCAAAAAATTTAAGCCTGAAAGTTTGATGATGTCTTACGGATATGATCCGGAGCTTTCGGAAGGAGCGGTTAAAGTTCCCGTTTTTCAAACCTCCACTTATTGTTTCAAAACAGCAGAAGAAGGAAAAGCCTTTTTTGAAGTAGCTCTGGGGAAAAGAGAAAAACTGCCAGGAGAGGAAATTGGTCTGATCTACAGCCGTTTGAATAATCCTAATATGGAAATACTGGAGGATCGTCTATGTCTTTGGGACGATGCAGAGGATTGCGCTGTTTTTGATAGTGGTATGGCTGCCATTTCAACGGTACTCATGGAGTTTCTTGGAAAAGGAGACGTTTTGTTGTACAACAAACCACTATATGGAGGCACTATCCATTTCATTGAACATATTTTGCCTACCATGGGAATTGAAGTCGTTGGATTTAATGCATGGGATGATTTGGAGGATGTCAAGCAGCGACTAATTGATGAAGGTCAGGGAAGTCGTTTGAAATTAGTTTATGTAGAAACGCCTACCAATCCTACGAACTATTTGGTGGACATTGCTGGTTTAAGGGAATTAGCTGATCATTTTTCCACTGAAGAGAAAAGCATTACCCTTGCGGTTGATAATACTTTTCTAGGACCATTATATCAGCATCCTCTTCAGGTGGGTGCAGACCTGGTGATTTATTCTGCAACAAAATTTATTGGAGGTCACAGCGACTTGATTGCCGGAGCGGTACTTGGGAACCAGGAGTTGATGACAAGGATTAAAACGCTTAGAACTTTCCTTGGAAATATGGCTTCTCCATACACCAGTTGGCTTATGCTGAGAAGTATAGAGACTTTAAAGATCAGAATGGAGGAACAAGCCAGAAACGCTAAAAAAGTGGCAGAATACCTTAAGGATCATCCAAAAGTAGAAAGAGTTTATTACATAGGATTCCTGAAAGAAGAAGATCCAAGAGGATATGAAATATTCCAGCGTCAATGTAGTTCTGCTGGTTCTATGGTAGCCTTTGATGTGGTTGGAGGAGAAAAAGAGGCTTTCACCTTCCTCAATAATCTACATCTGGTAAAATTGGCGGTAAGCCTTGGAAGTACAGAATCATTAGCGGAACATCCTGCAACCATGACTCACTCTGAAATGGAGCAGGAAGCTATGGATAAATTATTTATCACTGAAAAGCTGGTGAGAATTTCCGTAGGAATCGAAAATGCAGATGATCTGATCACAGATATTGGTGAGGCACTGGAGAAAGTGCCAATGCTTGTAGGAAGTGAGTATTAAAGGAGTTACCGGTTACTGGTTGCTGGATTTTGATTAGCAACCAGTAACTTCATTATATTTTATTATTCTTCCTGAACCTGTTTCAGGGATTGAAGGTATTCGTTCAGTTTTTCCATAGGTTTGGCAACGGCAACTCTTCCAGACCTTACAAATTCATAGATGCCCAGTTTTTTCAATTCATCCAAAAGAGCTTCTGTTTCCCTTGGGTGGCCCGTCTTTTCTATCACAACATATTGAGGTTCAATCACCAATACCCGGGCATTGTGAGATCTGATCATTTTTTCTACTGTATTCCCATTTAAAAATATGTTGGTAGGGACCTTGTATAGAGCGATTTCCTGGTAAACGATTTCCTCAGGTTCGTAATAAAATGCCTTGAGGACATCGATTTGTTTTTCGAGTTGAGCTACCAGCTTATTGACCATGTTTTCATCCACCATAACGACAATGGTAACACTGTTAATATCAGGCATTGACGATTTGGAGGTGGTCAGACTCATA
>QQUB01000007.1 GCA_008501835.1 Bacteroidota bacterium | reverse complement strand
GAAGCAGGATTTTTCCCGATCGACTGTAATTTATGCCATACAACCGAACCCGGTTGGAGCCCGGCAGGCTTTCCCGATCATGATCCTATTTTCCCGATATATTCGGGGAATCATCAAGGGGAATGGCATGCTTGTTCGGCTTGCCATATAAACCCGAACAACATCAACATATTCAGCTGCATTGATTGTCATGAGCACAATAACCAGGCCGATATGGCTAATGAACACGAAGACGAAAACGATTATGTTTATGAGAGTAGCGCCTGTTACGCGTGTCATCCAACAGGAGAAGCAGATGATTAGAAAATTGATAGTAAAAAATTGGTTTTCAGGTAATTAACCTAAGTTGCGAGCCTGCCTCCTGACGACGGCAGGCAGGTTACGAGGTACGCGATGCGAGTTGGATAATTGTTGTTGATTTTTCAATGTTTCATCTTGTCACCGTTTAGGAAATACGGTATTGTTACAAAAAAAATGATAACACGAAACCCGAAACTTGAATAAATTATATGATCACAATGATGATTTATTAATGAACTATCCACTGGAAAAATGAATTTTAAAAGAATTTTAATAGTTGGTTTGTTGCTGATTAGCACCGCCTTGTTGTTCGCACAGGATGACGATGGTATTTTGACTGGTAATGTATCCTTTCTTACCTCCAAAAACATCTATGTAAAATTCAAAAATACTGACCTCATTGAAGTGGGTGATACGCTTCACATTACTGAAGGCGCTATGCTAAAACCGTGTCTTTTGGTCACTCAAAAGTCTTCCACCTCTTGTGTTTGTGTTTCTCTGGAAGGATGTCAGGTGGCCAAAGAAGATCTCGTGGTTTTTAAAAACCAATCAAGTCCGGAGCCGGAGCCTGTCGCAACTCAAGATCAGGAATCTGAAGAAATTAACCTGGAAACTGCTCCACCTCCTGAGGAACTGGCAGAAGTAAAACCTCTTTACCAGGGAAGGATGCGTGGCCGGGTATCAGCAGCCTCCTACAGCAGCCTTCCGGCAGATGGAGATAACCGCCATCGCACCATGTACCGGGCTTCATTTAATGGAGATCATATTAATAATTCCAGGTTTTCGGTACAAGCCTATTTAAACTACCGCCAGAATTTCATTTCTCCCCAGGATGATTTCGGCCAGCAAACCAAATTTTTCAGGGTGTATAACCTGGCGGTGAAATACGATATCGACACAACCCTTGCTTTGACATTGGGCAGAAAAATCAATAATAAAACCTCTTCTCTCGGTGCTATTGACGGATTGCAGGGAGAAAAATATTTTGGTAAAACATACATAGGTGCCATTGCGGGATTCCGGCCGGATATTTTTGACTTTGGTTTTAATTTTGATTTATTACAATACGGCGGGTATATCGGCAGACAGACCAATAGTAAAAAATTCTACTCTCAGACCACTCTCGGTTTGCTGGAGCAAAGAAATAAAGGACAAATAGACAGGCGTTATACCTATTTTCAGCATTCCAGCACCCTAGGCCGGAACCTCAACCTTTTTGCCTCTTTTGAACTGGACCTTTACAAAAAAATTCAGGATGTAATCACGGCCGACCCACGGCTGACCAACTTTTATGTTTCCGCAAGATATAGACTAGGCAGAAGGGTGAATTTCACAGTCTCCTATGATTCCAGAAAACGGATTGTTTTTTATGAAACTTTGAAAACCGATGTGGAGCAACTGCTCGATGATGATATTGCCAGGCAGGGAGTTCGATTCAGGGTGAATGGGCGTCCATTCAAATACATCAATGTTGGAGCGAGTTACAGCAAACGATTCCAGTCTGATCAGCAAAATAAATCCGATAATATCAACGGGTACCTGAGTATTTCCAAAATACCGGTCATAGATGGTAGGTTTTCGGTTAATTTCAACTGGAACACCTCCAATTACCTGGACAGCAAAATACTATCATTCAGACATACAAGATCCATGTTTAAAAATAAATTAAGCGCAGACCTGTATTTCAGAATGGTGAATTACACTTATTTAACCAGTGAACTTAAATTCAATCAGCAATACTATGGGGCCAATCTTTCATTCAGAATCACCAGAAAGTTATCTTTGAGCATTCTTGGGGAATTGAATACCAGGGATAGTGAAAATAATTTCAGAGTTAACACAAAAATCATAAAGCGTTTTGACAACAGGAAATAATAAAATTATCATGAGAAGCTTTTTTGAAAGATTTGCGGTTTTGGCTATTGCAGCCATTATGCTGACAGGATGTGGCGATAAACCAAAAGTAATTTCCACTGGTGGTGAAGAACAGGAAACCACAGAAAGTAGTACGGGCATTTTTTCTGAAGGAGGCACTAAAACTTCACCCTCTACAGAAATGGGGGTCAATCCCGTTAATGATGGAACACATGAGGTGGTCGTAGAAGAAGTACTATATGCAACCAAATACGTATATGCCAACGTTACAGAAAACGGTCGTAAATTCTGGATCGCAACACTGAAAAAAGAAATTGAAGTCGGTCAGCCGTACTTTTATCGCGGAGGCTTGTTAAAAACCAATTTTGAAAGTAAAGAACATAACCGCATGTTTGATACCATCTATCTGGTATCCAATATATTACCGGTTAACCATGATCATTCGCATGACCACACTAATCCGGCCACTTCAGCAAATGAAGAAGACAAAGGCCCCAGGTCCGTTGATGTAGAAGGTTCTGTAAAAATTGCAGATCTGGTTGCCAATCCTGAAAAATATGCAGGTCAAACAATACAGATAAGCGGAGAATGTACCAAAATTAACCCGAACATAATGGGTATCAACTGGATACACCTCAAAGATGGCAGTAAGGATGATTTTGACCTGGTCATTACTTCGGATGTCATGATCCCTGAAGGACACGTAGTTACCATGACGGCAACAGTAACCCTAAACAAAGATTTTGGAGCTGGATACAGGTATGATATTATATTGGAAAACGGGAAAATTGTCCAGTAAAACATTCTACTTAAACCTCCTGTTCCGAAAAAAATAATATATTTGTAAAACTTCTTTTAGAGTATGTTGAGGTTTCCTCGTTTTCACTCTTTCAAGGATCTTTAAACATACTCTAAACCCAAATAATACACAAAAACGGTTTTCTTCCTTTTTGAAGTTCCGTTTTAAAATGCTTGCCACTTTTTTAAACCTTGTGATCAGTATGATCACCGGGTTGTAGGTTTTTATACCTATACGAAAGATTAACTCAAAACTACTTTTAAGTGGCACAGAATTACCAACACCTGAATGCTTAGATTGTCAGCCATATTATTCCTTTTGGGGCTGACAGTTTGCCTTACCGGTCAGTCTCCGCATGGTTCAGAATTCACCATGAACTGCGCGGCCTGCCATACCTCTGACAGTTGGGAAATCCCGATGGACCATTGGAAGTTCTATGAATTTCCCGAAGAAAAGATTTCTGAGATGACGGGATGGGTTCTGGAGAGTGACACCGCATTTTTTAATCATTTTAATACAGAATTCCCACTTCGCGCATCACATAAATATGTAGATTGCCGGTTGTGCCACCCTACCCTCGTTTTTTCTGATGCCGAAACCACTTGCATTTCCTGCCATGATGATATGCACAGTCAATCTGTAGGAAATGATTGTGCCCGATGCCACAATGTTGAGAATTGGTTGGTGGACAATATCCCGGAGTTACATGAGATGAATGGTTTTCCGTTAGTTACTCCGCATGACAACCTCAGTTGCGTAGATTGCCACACTTCAGCTTCTTCTCTGCGATTTGATCGCATAGGAAACGACTGTCTCAACTGCCATCTGGATGATTTTCAAAATACTACCAACCCGGATCACGAAGTCCTGGGTTTTTCTACAGATTGTGCCAGTTGTCACGGCCCGGAACAGGAATGGCAACCTGCCAGTTTTCTGGATCATGACCAGCAATTCTTCCCTATACATTCCGGTGCACATGAAGGGCAATGGATGGATTGTATAGATTGCCATACCAATCCTGAAGATTATTCAAGTTTTAGTTGTGTGACCTGCCACTCCAACCCTGAAACAGATAACTTTCATGACGGAGTAGATGGTTATGTTTATGAGGATATTGCCTGCCTGGCATGTCATCCAACAGGAGATGCAGAAACTACCTTTGATCACAATTCAACAAACTTCCCATTAACAGGAGCCCACATAACGGTTGAATGTCTCGAATGTCATCAGGATGGATTTGCGGATACACCGACTAATTGTGCCAGTTGCCACACACAGGATTACACCTCCACCATAAACCCTGACCACGAAGAGCTTAACCTGTCCACGGATTGTGCCCAGTGCCACACTACCGATCCGGAGTGGATGCCGGCCAGTTTTGATATTCATGATGAGTTCTATACTTTGGAAGGGGCACATGCTATTATTGCAAACGACTGTGCGGCCTGCCACAACGGTGATTATGTCAATACGCCAAATACTTGCGTAGGTTGTCATCTCGATGATTTTAACAATACCACTGGCCCGGATCACCAACTAACCCAATTTCACACGGACTGTACCACTTGCCATACGGAAGATGCATGGTTCCCTTCAACTTTTGATCATGATGGTTTATACTTCCCCATTTATTCAGGAGCCCACGACGGACATTGGGGTGCCTGTACCGACTGTCACATCAATCCTGATTATTTCGCGGAAGTCAGTTGTATCGTCTGCCACATCAATCCGGAAATGGATGATGCACATGTTCTTGTAAATGGATATGTTTACAATGACGTGGCTTGCCTGGCATGCCACCCGGCAGGTAATGCAGACATGCCATTCGACCACAATGCCACTGATTTCCCATTGACGGGCGGGCATATTGGCGTGGACTGTTTGGAATGTCATGAAAATGGATATGTGGGTACTTCAACTAACTGCGTAGATTGCCACACAGTGGATTTCAATGCAACCGTCAACCCTGACCACCAGGAACTCAACCTGACAACTGATTGCGCTCAATGCCACACAACTGAACCAGATTGGATGCCTGCCAGTTTTGACATCCATGATGAGTTCTATACGCTGAATGGTGCCCATGCCACCATTGCCAATGATTGTGCTGCCTGCCATAATGGAGATTATGTCAATACACCGAATACTTGCGTGGGGTGTCACCTCGATAATTTCAATGCGACCACTTCGCCCAGTCATACAGAAGCCAATTTTTCGACGGATTGTACAACCTGCCATACAGAAGATGCCTGGATTCCTTCATCCTTTAACCATGATGCTATTTATCCTCTCGTAGGAGCTCATGCTATCATCGAGAATGATTGCATTCTTTGCCACGCCGACGGATATGATAATACGCCAAACACTTGTGTTGGGTGTCACCTGGATGATTTTAACAATACTACCGATCCGAATCACGAACAGGCCCAATTCAATACGGATTGTACCATGTGTCATACCGAAGATGCATGGATTCCGGCCAGCTTTGACCACGATGGAGAATACTTCCCGATTTACTCCGGGGCGCATGATGGCCACTGGTCAGATTGTATCGACTGTCATACCAATCAGGATAATTATGCTGAGGTCAGCTGTATCAACTGCCACATCAACCCGGAAACAGATGATGAACATGTTGGGGTAAATGGGTATATCTACAACGATGTCGCTTGCCTGGCCTGTCACCCGACAGGGGATGCAGATATGGTTTTTGATCATAACGACACTGCTTTCCCGTTGACCGGCGGACACATTGGAGTGGACTGCCTGGAATGTCACGAAAATGGGTTTGAAGGAACTTCCACCAATTGTGCGGATTGCCATACCATGGATTTCAATGCTACGATTAATCCGAATCACCAGGAACTCAATCTACCGACTGATTGTGCACAATGTCATACTACAGAGCCAGACTGGATGCCGGCCAGCTTTGATATCCATGATGAATTCTATACACTAAATGGTGCCCATGCCACCATTGCCAATGATTGTGCGGCCTGCCACAATGGAGATTATGTCAATACACCGAATACTTGTGTGGGGTGTCACCTCGATGATTTCAATGCGACCACTTCGCCCAGTCATACAGATGCTAACTTCTCGACGGATTGTACAACCTGCCACACAGAGGACGCATGGATTCCTTCAAACTTTGATCATGATGCTATTTATCCACTCGTAGGAGCTCATGCTATCATCGAAAATGATTGCATGCTTTGCCACGCCGACGGATATGATAATACACCAAACACTTGTGTCGGTTGTCACCTTGATGATTTTAATAATACTACCGACCCGAATCACGAACAGGCCCAATTCAATACGGATTGTACCATGTGCCATACCGAAGATGCATGGATTCCGACCAGCTTTGACCACGATGGAGAATATTTCCCGATTTATTCAGGAGCGCATGATGGACATTGGTCAGACTGTATCGACTGTCATATAAATCCGGATAATTACGCTGAGGTCAGCTGTATCAACTGTCACATCAACCCGGAAACGGATGATGTACATATTGGTGTGAACGGATACATTTACAACGATGTCGCTTGTCTGGCCTGCCACCCTACCGGGGATGCCGATATGGTTTTTGATCATAACACTACCGCTTTTCCATTAACTTGGGGACACATTGGCGTGGATTGTCTTGAGTGCCACGAAAATGGATTTGAAGGGACTTCCACCAATTGTGCGGATTGCCATACCATGGATTTCAATGCTACGATTAATCCGAATCACCAGGAACTCAATCTACCGACTGATTGTGCACAATGTCATACTACAGAGCCAGACTGGATGCCGGCTACTTTTGATATCCATGATGAATTCTATGCGCTGAATGGTGCCCATGCCACTATTGCCGATGATTGTGCTGCCTGCCACAATGGAGATTATGTCAATACTCCTAATACTTGTGTGGGCTGTCATCTCGATGATTTTAATAATACCACCGACCCGGATCACCAGCAGGCGCAATTCAATACAGATTGTACCATGTGCCACACCGAAGATGCATGGATTCCTTCAAACTTTGATCACGATGGGCAATACTTCCCGATTTACTCAGGAGCGCATGACGGACAATGGTCGGAATGTATCGATTGTCATACTAATCCGGATAATTACGCTGAGGTCAGCTGTATCAACTGCCACATCAACCCGGAAACAGATGATGAACATGTTGGGGTAAATGGGTATATCTACAACGATGTCGCTTGTCTGGCCTGCCACCCTACCGGAGATGCGGACATGGCCTTTGATCATAATGCAACTGCTTTCCCATTGACCGGAGGGCACATTGGCGTAGACTGTCTTGAGTGCCACGAAAATGGATTTGAAGGGACTTCCACCAACTGCGCCGATTGCCATACCATGGATTTCAATGCTACGATTAATCCGAATCACCAGGAACTCAATCTACCGACTGATTGTGCACAATGTCATACTACAGAGCCAGACTGGATGCCGGCTACTTTTGATATCCATG